>CAZVLJ010000034.1:17192-28650 GCA_964627825.1 uncultured Rikenella sp.
TATGGCCGGCAACAGGGTGATGAAGAATATCTGGAGGAACGATGCCACCAGCGGCAATTCAAAGGGCGAGTGTTTCCCGGTAAAAACAGTAAGTGCAAGATTGACCATCAGAGGTATGGTGGCGAGGGTGATCAGGCTGTTAACCGCTATCAGCGAAACTGAAAGAGCAACGTTCCCCCTGAACAGCACTGTAACAAATCCGGATGTGGTCCCGCCGGGACAGGCAGCCAGAATGATGAATCCCACCTTAATTGTCGGTGGCAGATCGGTGAACCCGATTATCAGGAAGACCATCAGGGGCAGCAGAATCATCTGTGACACCAGGCCCAGGATAAAGGCTTTCGGTGACCGGTATATCTTCCGCAGGTCGTTGAAATTGATAGACAGCCCCACTCCGAACATGATGGTAGCCAGTACCGCACTGACAAGGAAATCGATATAGGTCAGATTCATTCGCGTAAAGAAACAGGTTTTTGGTCAGAATGACAATAAAATAAATTTGCCATTCGGACCTTCAGACCTCATGCTTCCGGGTCCGCCACCAGCCCCATGAAAACTATTGTGCCCGTGGTTGTCTCTCGGATGAAGTAGAGGAACGGCCGTTTAAGATCTATCACTTGCGGCTCGGGAGGAAGCGAGGTGCGGGTGAAGCCCACCACAGTGGCTGCGGCAGCCTCGGTGCCCTCTTCCTTGTTTTCAATGAATGTTTGATGCAGCACGAATGAGATGAATACCTCAACATCACTGATCTTACTGAAGTCAGCGCTGCCCGGGTCAAATGCCGGTCCCATGCCCAGGCTGATCAGGTCATCATTCAGCCTGCGTTTGTATTCATATTTGAATTTCGGCATGTAGAGCCTCACTTCTGTCTGTCCGTACGACAGGCCCTGCATCCACTCTTCCCATTTGCCTGCATCAAGTCCTGACAGTACCTCCGCCGGTGTAATCCCTTCATCAGGCAGGGCCACAACCATTGAGTAGTTTCCCTGTCCGTACGGAAGCTCAGCCAGAGTGACCCTGTCTCTCCTGGACACCGCGAACTTCTCTTTCTGGTACATCATGGGCACATTAACAGGGTCTCCCGGTGAAATATAGAACGGTCGGTCGGTTGTGAGCTCAGGGTCAAACTGATGCTTCCATTTTCCGTTGAAATATACCGCATTGATGAGAAGCATAGCCAGATCAGGATCGAGCCGTGATAGCATCTTCTGTATCCTGTCATGCGTTTTCTCCTCTATCCATCCGTTGATGATATTCACTGACCCCGGATCGGAGACGGAAAAATTCCTTGCCTCTGCCAGGTACCACTTCTTCAACGCTTCAATGAATTCATCCTTCACCGGGAACTGATTCTCAATCCAGACTGAGTTGGCTATCTCCATGACAACCCGCTCATCCACCGGTACCATCTCACTGACCAGCTTGCGGTAGGTATCATTGATCTCATCCAGGCTCATCGCGTCATACCGCAGGGACGCTTTTACAGCGTCAAAGGTCTCGCCCGCGGCGCCGTTGAGTGTCATTGAAAGAGCGCTGGTGATGCTGAACGGAGAGATCATTATGTTGGTGCCCGGCTCCTCACCGGCCACAACCGGTTTAAACAGGTCAAAAGCGAACCTGTTGGCCGAGGTAACCACCTCTCTCTGTTTGAGTGTAAGCTCTATCTCCACGGGATCGGACGGCAGGGTCCTCTCCGGCTGTTTCTCACATGATGCCATCTGTCCTGTTGTTCCGGCAACAAAAACAATTGCCAGGTTTAAAAAGCTGCTTTTCATATTTATCCCGTTAAGGTACAAACATTTGTTTACAAATATAATGCCTTAAAAATGAAGAGTGCCCCGGCATAAACCGGAACACTCTTTCCCCCCGTCTCCCCATCAAAAATTTCATCTATGCGTCTTATTTTTTTGCGCATGCTCATTGCCGGCCCCAGGGAAAGACCGGCAGGATTAACCCTTTGTCACCTGGGATCAACCACCTGGCCCATAAAGACCAGGGTGCCTGTGGTGCTCTCCCTGATGAAGTAGAGGAACGGCCTGTTGATATTGACCACAGTAGGACCAGGAGGCATTGAGGTCAATTCAAATTCCACTACTGTTGCAGCTGCAGCTTCGGTTCCCTCCTCATCCGACTTGATATAAGTCTGATGAAGAACCCTTGATATTAATATGCTCCGATCGGAAATATTACTGAAGTCCGCGGCTCCGGTAAAGGCGATGCCCATACCCATTGCCTTCAGATCCTCGTTCAGGTTCCGCTTATATTCATATTCGAACTTCGGAAGGCTCAGCTGCACCTCTGTAGTGCCGTGTGAAAGCTGCTGCATCCACTGACTCCAGCTTTCCGGATTCAGCGTTGATGCCGCATTGGCAAGTGATACTCCCTCATCGGGAAGCATGACAACCATGGTGTAGTTCCCCTGACCATACGGAAGTTCAACCAGGGTTGCATTATCAGTTCGCGTTACCGCGAAGTTCTCCTTCTGGTACATCATCGGGACATTAACCGGAGCATCGGGAGTGATATAGAACGGTTTGTCCGATGTCTCCTTCTTGTCAAACTGGTACCTCCACTTGCCGTTGAAATATATGGCATTGATGAGCAGCATGGCCAGATCGGGGCTCAGGTAATCAAGCATGTCCCGGATTTTGTCATGCGTCTTCTCCTCAATCCATCCGTTAACCAAATCCACTGCGCCCGGGTCTGAAACGTCAATATTTCTTGCCTCAGCCAGGTACCATGCCTTCAAGGCGTCAATATAGGGCTGTTTCACTGTCAGCCTTTTCTCAACCCATACCGAGTTGGCAATCTCCATTGTAACCCTCGGATCAACGGGAACCATATCTTCCATCAGCTTGAGATAGGTCTCGTTTATCTCCTCAAGGGTTTGTTCATCATACCTCAGAGTATGCCTGACAGCATTGAAAGTCTCTCCGGCAGCGCCGTTGAGCACCATTGAGAGTGCACTTGTGATGCTGAACGGAGAGACCATCAGGTTCTCCCCTCCGTCTGCCTCCTCTATTATGGGGCTGAAAAGATCAAAAGCAAACGCGTTGGCAGAATCAACCACCTCCTTTTGCTTGAGGGTGAGGTCAACAGGTACCGGATCACCCGGTGGCGGGTCATCCTTTAGTCTGTCACATGATACTAAAATTGATGTAATGCATGCAAGCAAGAGCAATGCACGGCTCATTTTCCCTTTTTTCATGACTGCAGAAGTTAGGTTACCCTGATTTCGCACAAAAATCATACCGTTCAGTGTTAATATTACCCTTTTGTGTAAGAAGGTAAGGACTGATCAAGGGATTTCACTCTTTTTTTCATAAGTTAGCATTGTATTGAATCACATGGAAATTGGAAAGTGATATCCTGAAAATAGCACGGAGAGTACAGTCCATAGCCCAGTCAGGGATACACTTCGCTGAAAATGAATTTGACAGGGAACGTTATGAAGAGCTTCGCTCCCTGAGTGTCAGGCTGACCGGAGCCATCTGTGACACAGAGCTCTCTAGGATAGAGGGTCTCTTTACAAATGAAACCGGGTTCCAGACCCCCAAGGTTGACGTCAGGTCAGTAGTACTCAGGGAAGGGAAGATTTTGATGGCGAGGGAAAAGATTGACGGCAAGTATTCCATCCCGGGCGGCTTTGCCGATATCAATTACTCACCTTCTGAGGTTGCGGTAAAGGAAGTAAGGGAGGAGACGGGGCTTAATGTTCAATTCAACAGGGTACTGGCAATAGTCGATTCTGACAGGCATGGTTTCCCTCCTCTGCCCTATCACTATTACAAACTCGTGATGCTGTGTGACCTTATTGACGGAGAACTGAGAGACAGCAACGAAACAACAGATGCAGGCTTCTTTGACTTTAACAACCTCCCGGAACTTTCTGAAGAACGCAATACCAGGCAGTTCATTGAGCTTGTCAGACGGCAGCTTGAGAAAACAGAGACCTGGTCAGACTGAATTGATACTAATTCTTTTGCAGTGATGACAGCGCTAACCAATGATGAACTGATACGCTATCAGCGGCAGCTGATGATTCCTGAGATCGGAGAAGACGGCCAGGCGTTGCTGAAAAAGGCATCAGTACTTGTAACCGGTGCCGGAGGCCTGGGATCGCCCCTGCTTATGTATCTTGCTGCAGCAGGGGTTGGCAGGCTCGGAATAGTTGACCCTGACGAGGTCAGTACAGGCAATCTTCAACGGCAGATACTTTATGTTACCGGTGATGTAACCAGGCCGAAGGCCGAGGCTGCAGCCGAAAAGCTCAGACACATCAATCCGGGGATTGAGGTGACAGCATATCCTGTGCGCCTTACGATGGAAAACGCCGGCGCACTCCTGGCAGGATATGATGTGGCAGTGGATTGCAGTGACAACTACACAACGCGCTATATCCTTAATGACATGACAATCAGGGAGGGTATTCCCCTGGTGTACGGCGCCGTGAGTGAGTTCACGGGACAGGCTTCTGTGTTCAACTATCGTGACGGCCCCTCCTACCGTGATCTGTTCCCGGAGGAGATGCACCTTACCTCAGCAGATAAGGCAGGCCCTTCAGGCGTATTGGGTCCCCTGCCCGGAATAATCGGGGCAGTGCAGGCATGTGAGGTGATCAAGATTATTACAGGCGCCGGCGAGGTACTCTCCGGAAAACTGTTCCAGGCTGACATGCTTAATCTGCGAATAGATATAATTTCGATATAAAGCAGTTGAACTGAACTGCTTTTTTTACGAAATTGGTTCTCCGGAGCTGACTGGTGTGATCCGATGGATAGAGATTTAAAAGGCAAGATCATGGTGTCACTTTTGCTGCTGCTGACAGTGACTGCGGTGTCCCTCTTTTCGCAGGAGCTGACTGACACTTCTGCCATAGCGAAAAGCACATCCGATGCCTACGCCATAGCCCGGAGAAACCCGGACATTGCAATAATTATGTCGCACCAGTCGATGTCTGCTTCGCGTAAGCTTGATTATAAAAAAGGCATTGCAGACGCCTCCCTGGCTCTGGGCATGGCCTACCTTGCAAAATATAACCCGGGTGACAGCGCATTTTTCTACAACGCTCAGGCTCTCTCACTCTATGAGGAAACTGAAGACAGAGCAGGAATGGGGCGTGCTTGCTACGGCCTCTCCTACGTTTACAGCTTCAGGGGCGATGTGCCCTCGTCAGAGCAATATGCGAACCGCGCCCTCCGCTGCTTTGAGGAGGCAGGTGACAACCGTGGCATCATCAACACGCTTAATGTCCTCTCCTACCATGCAAGACAGAGGCAGGACCTTGAGGCAGCAAAAGGATTCCTTGAGAGGGCTGTCGCAACCGCCAGGGAGGTCCGGGACACCCTGCCACTTGCAGATGCCACCAACAGCCTCGGAAATCTCTACAAGGAGATGGCCCTGTTCAGCCAGGCCATAGATTCCTATTTTGAAGCTCTTGAACTGTGGGAAGCGAAGAGTGATACCGCCGGAATGTCAATAGCTTACGGCAGTATCGGGCTGGCATACTTTTATCAGAAAGACTATGACCGGGCACTGGAGTTCTGCAGAAAGCATCTTCTTCTCTCGGAGAAAAGGAGCGATTTGTGGGAAGTCAGCAAAATATGCAACACAATAGCCCAGGTGCACAATGCCAGAGGCGTATCTGACAGTGCCCTCGTATACCTCCGCAAAAGCCTCCTTCTCAACAGGCAGATGAGCTACCCCACGGGCGAGGCCTCAAGCTGTTACAACATCGCCTCCACCTTGCTTTACATGTCGCAGCCTGATTCAGCGTACTGGTACATGCAACAGGCAATGGATCTGGTCACCGGAACAGGCACTCCCGTGCCGCCTGAATATTATGTGACCCTGGCAAATATTGAACAGTCGCTGGGTAAATACAGTCAGGCCATGGCTAACGGCACCAGGGCATACTCTCTTGGCAAGGAAAAGGGTCTTCCGCTGACCGTTTCTGATGCCTCGCTGCTGCTGAGCGACCTTTACTTCAGGACAGGTCGCAAGGACAAGGCATACGAGTACCTCAGGGAACATATGCTGCTGCGTGATTCAATCAGCAATGATGAGTTCCTCAAGCAGGTGACCCGCATGGAGCTGCAGTACAACTATGACAAGAAGCAGAAAGCAGCTGAATATGAGATGATGCAGGAAAGGCTCATCAGTGAGAACAAAATCAGGCAACAGCGTACCCTGCTCACCAGCCTTGGCGTGATGTTCGCCCTTGCAGCTCTCTTCGCGACGCTTTATCTCAGACATACACGGCTCAAGTCGAAATACACACAGATCGATCTGGAACAGAGACTGCTGAGAGCCCAGATGAACCCTCACTTCATATTCAATTCGCTTTGCGCGATACAGGACCTCATCATGACGGATAAGCCACAGAAGGCCAATGCCTTTCTCACCAGGATAGCCAGGCTCATGAGGAATATCCTTGAAAACTCACGGGAGGAGTATGTTTCGCTGGAAAATGAAGTTGAGACTCTGAAACTGTATCTTGAGGTTCAGCAGCTCAGGTTTGAAAATGGATTTGAATATAAAATAGAGATTGACCGGCAGATTGACCCTGAAAATATCTCCATACCTCCTATGCTGGCTCAGCCCTGTGTGGAGAATTCAATTGAACACGGCATCCTGCCGGGAAGGGAGAACGGCCGTATCAATGTAAGCTACAGCCTGCGAAACGGACTGATCATGCTTGAAATCACGGATAACGGCATAGGACGTCAGAAGGCGGCTGAGATCAGTACTTCAGTCAAAAAACAGTCAATATCAACAAAACTTACAGAAAAGCGGCTTGAACACTTCCGTAAGATACTAAAAGAGAAACAGATCAGTTATGAGATAACAGACCTGTATAAAGGGGGAACCGCCACGGGTACAAAGGTGGTGATGATGCTGCCATACAGAAAGGCCTTTGCCTGATAACGATATAGCATATGAAACTTGCAGAGCAGAAACTCACAAAAGTATATTATTGTTTTTTCATGCAAGTTCCATTAGACCAATAAATTAATTATTGAATGATCTAATGAAAGTAATTATCGTTGACGATGAACCGGCAGTGAGGAAAACCATCACAAAGCTGCTTGCAGAAAGCTTTCCGGATATTGAAGTCCTGGCTGCTGCAGGCTCAGTTGAAGAAGGTATTGCTGCCGTTAAGGAATATCATCCCGATATACTCTTCCTGGACATTGAATTGCCGGACGGACTTGGTTTTGATCTGCTCAGCAAAGCTCTTCCGGTACGTTTCCGTACCATCTTTATTACCGGTCACCAGGAGTATGCCCTTGATGCAATAAAGGTCAGTGCACTTGATTACATCCTTAAGCCGGTTGATGAGGAGGAGCTGAAGGCCGCAATCAACAAGGCCCGTGAGATAATAAACCACGAGGAGGAGCAGTTAAAGCTGCTGGCACTGGGCGAAAATCTCAGGGGCAAGAAAGTCCTTAAAAGGATAATCCTGCGTACAGCTGAAGCGCTGCAACTGATTGCCGTGAATGATATAATCAGGGCCGAGGCCGAGAGTAACTATACTCATTTCTACCTGGCAGGAGGGAGAAAGATCATGGTCTCCCGGACAATAAAGGAATACGAGGCCATGCTGAGCGGAACAGGACTGATCCGGGTGCACCAGTCGCATTTGGTGAATCTGAACTATATTGACAAGTTCTGTAAGCATGATGGTGGTTACATACAGCTTAAGGACGGCACCAGCATCCCCGTTTCTCCTGTACTGAAGCAGAAAGTGCTGCAGGCGCTCAGTGATCATCTTTACGAATAAAGGTCACCTGATCTGCATTGACCTTCAGACCTCAGACCTTCAGACTTCAGACCAATCGTAGCGACAGACCGCATGACCGCCCCGATCCGCCAGCCGGCGGACCGGGATCTCCGTTGCGCTCCTACAGGACTGCATGACCGTAAGACTGCAGGACTGCAAGACATGCGCCCATGACGGCCAAAACCTATCCGGATACCCCGGATACTAACTCAAAACCCCTATTTACTCAACTGCTGTTGCCCGGACCTGGCCGTCACTGTAACTTGCTTTAATAAAAACTACAGGCCATGAAATACTCATTGATTTTTTCGGTGATCATTGCACTTCTTTTCTGTTTCTCCCCTGAAGTTCAGGCTCAGATAAAGAATCCTGTCAAAAAAGCCAAGGAAGAGGGGGTTGACAGAACAAACAGAGGTGTTGATAATGTCATTGACAAGGGATATGACAAGCTGGAGGAAGGCATAGGCAACCTCCTGAAAAAAAAGAAGGACAAAAAGGCTGAGGATGGTGAAGGACCAGAGGAAGATGCCGGGAGCGGCCGGCAGGATGAATCCGGAACAGCAGGCCGTAAAAAGGCAGATCCGGTCCTCAGCTGGTCTAAATATGATTTTGTGCCCGGTGACAAAGTGATCTTTGAGGATAACCTGATTGGTGAAGAAAACGGTGAGTTCCCATCTCGATGGGATCTTTTCGACGGTAATGTTGAGATGGCGGTCCTTGACGGTGAGAACGTGATCATGTTCAGGGAGTACGGATCAACCATTGTACCTTATATGAAAGATCCCGGGAAAGACTATCTCCCGGATATTTTTACTGTTGAGTTTGATGCCTTCATTCCGCATGATCACATACAGGTATACCTGTTTGACGACAAGAACCAGAATGCCCCTGCCGGGCATAAGCAGCTCTATATTATGGGATACGGCATGGAGCTCAGCCCGGCATCAAGCGATCTGCCCGGTGGAGAGAACCTTGAGAACAGCTGGATACATGTTGCAATTGCATACACCAGCGGCAAGCTGAAGGCATATATAAACGAGACCCGTTTGATCAATATCCCCAGGCTGAGTTATGATCCTACTGGTATATCTATTCGTGCGCTTCATGCAGGAGAGGAATCCCACTATTACATAAAGAATATCAGGATTGCAGAGGGTGGCGTGAAGTATTATGACCGATTCATGCAAGACGGAAAGATCATTGCCAACGGTATCCGTTTTGATGTAAACAAGGCCACTTTGAAGCCCGAATCAATGGGTGTCATCAATGAGATTGCCACCCTGATGAAAGAGCACCCGGAAGTCAGTTTCAGCGTGGAGGGCCATACCGACAGCGACGGGGATGATTCATTCAATCAGACACTCTCCGAGCAGCGTGCCGGAACGGTCGTTGATGCACTCAAGAGACTTGGCATTGATGGCAGCCGCATGACCTCGAAAGGCTGGGGTGAGAGCAAACCGCTCGATACCAACGCCACAGCTGAGGGCAAAGCCAACAACCGCAGGGTTGAGTTTGTGAAGGTATGAGGGCAGAGCCAGATTTACTGTCCTACGGACACCGAAATAAATTCACTATGCAATTGCCTGAAAAATGAACCATACATTATGATAGGATGAGAACAAGTACATTTTTTACCCTGATCGTGCTGGTACCTGCAATATACCTGATGAGCGGCTGCAGGTCAAACAACAACCCTGCCGGAACCGACAATAAGGCAGCTACTGAATTGGCAGAAGCCCAGGCCGAAGAGCCTGAAACCAATGAACCTGATTCCGGCAGCAAGGGCAAACCCCTCGGCGTTAAGTCAGGGATCATAGAGTATTCCTACTCAGGAAACAAAACCGGCAAATCAACCCAGTACTTTGACGACTACGGCCTGAAGAGCGCAGTTTACGCAGAGATCGTGCAACAGGGCGAGGAGAGCAAGGGGTGGTCTCTTACCCTTGGTGAAGATCAGTACATGTGGGATCTGAACTCCAGCCAGGGAATGAAGGCAAAGAATCCAATGGCAAAAAAGATGATGGAACTATCCGGCGGAGATATTCTAAAATACATGACCGATATGTATGAACAGATGGGAATGACACAGAGTGGAACGGAGAACTTCCAGGGGAAAGAGTGCACCGTCTTTATAGGTGACATGGGTAAAGTGCTTATATGGAAAGGAATAATGATGAAAATGGAGATGAACCTGGGCACCATCGTTTCAAGCCAGGAGGTGACCTCCATTAAAACCAATGTGCCGGTGGCTGCCAAATACTTCAGGATACCCGACAACATTACATTCAACGAGATACCGGGATTTTAACCGGTTTGTAGAGCAGCAAAATTCAATGGTCTTGAGGAATAAGGATTGCTGTTTTTCATATGCTTATCAATAAACATGAGAAGACACCAATGAAAACAAAACACTTTACATGGAAGCTCATAATGCTCCTCTGTTTAGCCGGAATGGCATCTGTCCCTTCCTGCGACTGGTTCAGGGAAGACCCCTTATATGTGGGCACATGGCAGTACGCGGATAAAATCTATGCAGGAGAAATGGTATTCAATGGAATAACCACCCTCACCCTCACCGAGTCAAGCTTTGAAGAGATCTATGTACTCAAAGCTGATAATTCATCTGAGACAGGATCTCTGCTTGCGATGAAGGGTGATCTTGATGTAAGCGGCAATGAGATGACATTCAGGCTGACAGCAGTAGGGGAATGTATCAGGGACAACCAGCAGAATTGCACCGCTTCAGTGGAGTGGTTCCAGAAAGGATCATCAACCTACAGTACCTACATGCAGTACCTGAAGGAGACCGTACAGGGCGAGTTCGTAGCCGATGAGGATTATCTCTGGCTGGTTCGGGACCGTAATCTTGACGGTGACACTGAGGATACCGGTGAAGACGTGGAGTTTGAACGCCTCTGACTAACAAAACTATGAGTCCCATCAGCATCAAAAAGGGGAGCTTTGCTATAACAGCATTGAGCCTGTTTCTGTTCTTCCCAACCACAGCAGCTCCCCTTTTGCTATTGAAAACAGAATATGCGAGTTATACAACAGCTACTTAACCGGATGGCTTACATATGCTTTTACAGATATCATAAATGCATGATAATGATAAAGAAGACCATTTGTATTTTAGCAGTCTTCGGTATATCAAATATACAAATACTGTTTTCTCAGGATTCCGGGTGTCCGAAGCTAAGGATAGGAGTATACCTGAACGAAATCTTCGCAGCTGATACCACAGCCGGCTACCTCAATACAACCCATGCTAAAAACCTTACTGCTTCAGAATGGGCAGGTGAGATTGAATCATATATCCTTGAAACACTCAACAGCGCCGGGTATGACAACCTTGAATTCTTCCGGGCAACCCCGGGCTCCAATGAAGATATGGATATGGAGTTCAGGTTCTCGCTGTATCCCTGGACCGTTGACGGAGAAGAGAGAATCCCTGCATATGAAGTAAAGTATGTTGATCCGGTAACAGGCTGGGAAGTAAAAGAATACAGGGCCCCGGTCTATGACCCGCAACTTGCATTTTTAATGTACAGCTCACTGGTTGTCTGCTCCCCCTGCGTTCCTCTTATGACTTACATAATTTCTATTGAAAAAGCAATCGAAACCAATATATATCAGCTTATCAAGAACCTCATCTACCATTATAACTCCCCGCTG
>CAZVLJ010000035.1:0-28186 GCA_964627825.1 uncultured Rikenella sp.
CGATAGTCGGTTCCCTTGACACCGTCACCGATGATTACATGACAGCCTGCACTGAATGGGTTATATCCGTTTGTAAATGCAGCCCCAAGATGGTCCGGGGCATTGGACCGTTCTCCGTGATAGAGGGTGTTGCAGTCAGTGAGATAGGGTTTGCCTCCCTTCTCCCTTATCATGGATGCTATCCTGGCTGCAAAATTTGGCCTGAGGTATGCCAGGTTACCCGGTTCGCCGAAATGGATCTTTATGGCTGTCATCTTGCGGTTGAAATCGATCTTATCAAAACCGGCAGCCCTGACCAGCCTTTCAAGCTTCTTCAGAAGATTGAGTGAGGGCGTGGCGTGCAGATCGGTGAAATATACCTCAGAAGGTCCCATCAGATATTAAACGTTTGCCATCAGACATTAAGTATGTCAATAATGTCTACCAGGTGCTGGTTGAGTCTCTTATGCTGCTTTATTGCTTTTCTGAAGGGTACGAGCACAATCTCATCGTTCTGCAGTCCTACCATAACACTCTGCTGCCCGTCGAGCAGCGCTTCCACGGCGGCGTTGCCCAGTCTGCTGGCATTGACCCGGTCAAGGGCTGAGGGTGATCCGCCCCGTTGCAGGTGTCCGAGGATGGCCACCCTCACCTCATAGCCTTTCAGCTGGGGTTTAAGCCTTTCAGCCAGGGCGATGGCTCCTCCCTCTTCATCACCTTCGGCCACGATGATTATGTTGCTTGATTTCTTTCTTTTGTTGCCGGTCTCAATCATCTTGGTTATGTCCCGGGCCTCTCCCTTTATCTCTGGCATGATGATGGCTTCAGCGCCGCTGGCAATGCCGCTGTAAAGGGCAATATGACCTGCCTCGGCGCCCATCACCTCCACAAAAAACATCCGGTTGAGGGCACTGGCCGTATCACGTATCTTGTCAACAGCCTCTACCACCGTGTTGAGGGCTGTGTCATAGCCTATTGTATAGTCTGTGCCGTAGATATCATTGTCTATGGTGCCGGGCACACCCACAAAGGGGATGTTGTACTCCTCGTTAAACACACCGGCACCCTTGAACGAACCGTCACCTCCGATAACTACCACTCCGTTTATGCCTGCTGCCCGCAGGTTATCATAGGCTGCCTGTCTGCCCTCGGGGGTTCTGAAGGCCTCGCATCTGGCTGTTTTCAGTATTGTGCCTCCGCGCTGTATGGTATCTGATACTGTATGGGCATAGAGTGGTTTGAAATTAGCATTTATCATACCCATGTACCCGTGTCTTATTCCGACCACCTCAAGTCCGTTGTAGATTGCAGTACGCGTTACAGCGCGAATGGCTGCATTCATGCCGGGAGAGTCACCACCCGATGTAAGAACGCCTATCTTATTAATTTTAGCCATTGTGGAAATAATTTTTTTGACGATACGAAATTACTACAATTTCAGGCATTATCAATCTGTGGCATGAACAATATCAAAACTCTTCGATGATACCTGCAACCTCATGAATAAGCCATCTGGGAGTTGAAGTAGCTCCGCACACCCCGGCACTGGCGGCATCCCTGAACCATTGCCTGTTCAGTTCTTCAGGTGATGAGATGAAGTGGGAGCGGGGATTTTCCTTCAGGCACACCTCGAAGAGCATTCGCCCATTGGAGCTTTTTCTGCCGCTGACAAAGATGATTACGTCATGCTTCTGCGCGAATTCTCTCAGCTTAGGCTCCCTTCCTGACACCTGCCTGCAGATGGTGTTATGCACCTTCAGCGTATTGCCGGGATGATCCTTTCCCTGCTTTTCCAGGTTCAGCCTGATTATCTCGGCCACCACCTCATACTGCACCTTGCTCTTGGTGGTCTGTGAAAAGAGGAATACAGGTCTGGTGAAATCAATCCTGTCAAGATCTCCCTTCCCGGTTACAAGGATGCCTCCGGGGCTTGCAGCACCCATCAGTCCTATTACTTCGGCATGTCCCTCTTTGCCAAAGATTACTATTTGTCCCTTGCCTTCGCGGGCAACATCAGCCACCTTCTTTATCTTCTCCTGCATGGAGTGCACTATGGGGCAGGTAGCATCAATGATTGTGATATTGTTTTCGGCAGCCTTCAGGTAGGTTGACGGCGGTTCACCATGTGCCCTGATAAGCACCTTGCAATCGCGCAGCTTCTCAAACTCATCATGGGTTATTGTCACCATGCCGAGTGTTGTGAGCCTGGCGACTTCCGGGTCATTGTGAACGATCTCTCCGAGGCAATAGACTGTTTCTCCCTCCTTCAGGGCGTTCTCAGCTATCTCTACTGCGTTTTCCACTCCAAAGCAGAATCCTGATCCCTGTTCAACGTCAACTTTCATCTGTCCTCCTTTTGTAAAGCTTCCTGAACCATACCATCTGTTCTCCCGGAGTCATGTCACTGTTATCCAGTTCAACAGCATCATCGGCTCTTCGCAGCGGACTTGCCACCCTTGAGGAGTCAATCCGGTCACGCTCAGTAATATTTCTCATGACCGCCCCGAAGTCGGCCGGCATTCCCTTGCTTACCAGTTCAAGGTATCGTCTCTGCGCCCTCACCTCCGGACGTGCGGTCATGAATATCTTCAGCTCCGCATCCGGAAAGACCACGGTCCCTATGTCACGGCCATCCATCACCACTCCTCCGCCGGCACCCATTACCCGCTGTAGCTCTACGAGCCGTGCCCTTACACCTGCTATTGTGCTGACGGGACTGACATTGTCGGATACTTCACGGTCACGTATTTCTCTTTCCACCTTCTCACCGTTGAGGTATGTAGCCGAGAAGCCTGTCTCGTGATCAGGTTTGAAGGAGATAGTTATCTCCGGCATCACCTCAAGTATCCGTTGTTCATCGGCCACACCCCCTGCAACCAGTCCGCGGCGCAGGGCGAAGAGGGTTACGGCCCTGTACATGGCGCCTGAGTCAATATAGACATAGCCCAGCTCTGTGGCTATCGCCTTCGCGAAGGTACTTTTGCCGCATGATGAGTAACCGTCAACGGTAATGATTATCTTCTTTTTCTTTTTTCTCATTCTCTGTGAATTCTAAAACCATAAAACGTTGTTAAGGTTCATTCTGTGGTGTTTCCAAATATCTTCTCCGGTCTCAGGGTCAGGGTGAAGTGACTGGCTCCCCCGGCAGGATGGAAGGAGTCGTACCCCCATGCCAGCTCAAAGGCTTTCATACGGATACCGAATCCTGCCGTGAAACCAGCCATCCCGGTGCGCTGTTCAGTACGCATCTCCGCCCGGCGCTGGTAGTTCAGGCCGGCGCCAATCCAGAACGACTCGGATGGGATGAGCTCAGCGCCGAAGACTATGTGCCTCAACAGATCATCTCCGAAACCGCCCGGCACATTATCATCCTCAGTATCATAGTCGAATGTCAGGTCAGGCTTCTCCAGGTGCCTTACAGTCAGGGAGAAGCTGAAGGGGGCGTGGGCGAGCCTCTTGGTGGCGCCGGCGATAATCTCAAATGGGAGGGGTTCTCCTCCCTGCCCCGTGTAACTCTTAATCTGAAAGCCGGCATTACGGATGACAATACCGGCATCAAGCAACAGGTTTTCATTATGATAGGCTGCACCTATATCCATACATATACCGGCAGAAAAATAGCGTTCCAGGTGTGAGAGCACAGGCTTGAGATTGATACCGGCAGTGAATGATGAGTCTATCTGCTTTGACCATAGAATATTGAAGCCATATTCGGCGGCGGTGAAGCTGCCGGTGATATTGCCGGCCTGGTCAGCTTCGGTAAAGCGGCCGTGACTGATAAAGCTTACACCGCCGGCAAAGGTGCCCCCTCTCTCCGTTTCCACCGCGTAGGAGACATAACCGTATCGTATGCCGGCAAGCCACGTGGAGAAACTGAGTGAGACGCTGTTGTCCATGGTGCTGTTCAGCAGTGCCGGATTGAAGTAAGGTATGCTCAGATCATTTCGCCCCTGCGAGACAGTTATCCCGCCGGTAGCGGTGGCATAGGCCGAGTGACTCAGGTTAAGGAACTCATAGGTGTTGTCACCCCCGGTCTGGCTATTGGCCGGCAGCGTCATGGCAGCCAGCATAAGGCAGAGAGCACTGACCATGGCCGGCCGCACCCTGTTGATAAGAAGCAGATAAATAGCCCTGAAACTCATCTCCCTGTTGATTGAAAACAAAGATAACAATCCCGGTAAAACGGTATGTCAGAAGCAACGATTTAAGGAGTTCAGGCGCTTCTGCCCGCAAAGTCGGCATCAACCACCTTCTTTGTGCTCTTCCTTGCCTGCGACAAGAAGAGCCCGGCAATTACAACAGCCATGCCTATCCCGTTGCGAGCCGTCAGTCTGTCTCCCACAACGAAATAGGCAAAAATGGCAGTGAATACCGGTATCAGGTTACTGAAAATATTTCCGCGGGCTATGCCTACATATCTTACAGAATAGGCGAAAAGAACAAATGCTCCGCATGATGCGAAGACGGCAAGCAGCACTATTGAACCGAAGCTCTCGGCTACAATGCCCGTGGCCAGGACCTTTTTCAAATCGATTATGAGGAAAAGAGGAAGAAACAGGATCGCGCCAATGATATTCTGCATGTTAACTATAGTAACAGGATTATATTGGTGGGTGAGCCTGTGCAGCACCATGTTATAACCAACAGCGGATACCACAGCCAGGAACATCAGAGCCAGCCCCCTTGGATTCATGTCTATACTTCCGGTGCTGGTGGTGATGAAGATCAGAACCCCTATAAAGGAAAGTACTACACCCAGGTAGTTGATCAGTTTCAGGCGCTCCCGGTAGAGGACCCAGGCAAAGATGACAGCAAAGACAGGTATTGTTGAGATGATTACTGATCCTACAGTGGAGGAGACATAGGTTAGTCCGAAACTCTCACCCAGAAAATAAAGGAAAGGCTCAAAAAGCGCCAGGAGAAAGAAGTACTTCCGGTCCTCCTTTTTTACCCTGATAAACCTACCCGTTGCCCACAGATAGACCGAGAGAAACACTATCGATATGCAAAGTCTTATGAAAATGATTGCAATCGGATCATAATCCTTGTTGGCAATCTTGAACCATACAAACGAAAACGACCAGAAGATCATTGAAAAAACAAGTGCAACATATGGCCTGGCTTTCATGGGGGAGAGAAATATCAGAGAGTGGTTTTGTCGGCGGCGAAAATAGCGGTTTTTTTTATACAGTGATCAATTCAGCAGGAAAGAAGTTTTTGATTTCGAACGGGCGACCTTCGGACTGGCAGAAATATGCTTAATGCACAATAAATCAAGATTATAGAATACACTTTTATTTCGACCGGGTTTCATGAAATAGTGAATGAGTGATTTCAGGCCACAGTTTTTTATTATATTTGCCACTTCAAAAGCGACAATGAGATGAACGGAATCAAGATCGTTGTACTGGCCAAGCAGGTTCCGGATACCCGGAATGTGGGTCCTGATGCCATGAAGGCAGACGGCACTGTGAACAGGAGTGTGCTGCCTGCTATCTTTAACCCGGAGGATCTGAATGCCCTGGAGCAGGCCCTGCGCATAAAGGAGAGATATGAAGGGGTTACTGTGACACTGCTGACGATGGGTCCGGTACGGGCTGCAGAGATCATACGTGAGGGGCTTTATCGTGGAGCCGATGATGGTGTTTTGCTGACTGACAGGGCTTTTGCCGGTTCGGACACCCTTGCCACATCATATGCCCTTGCATTGGCAGTACGCAAGCTGTCGCCTGAAATGGTGATTGGCGGTCGGCAGGCTATTGACGGTGACACTGCGCAGGTGGGTCCGCAGGTGGCTGAGAAGCTGGGATGGCCCCAGGTAACCTATGCTGAGGAGATGCATTTTGAAGGAGACAGGCTGATCATACGGCGCAGACTGGAGAGAGGCGTTGAGACCGTCTCCGCCCCGCTGCCATTGGTGGTGACGGTCAACGGCACCGCCCCGGCATGCCGCTACCGCAATGCCAGGCTGGTGATGAAGTACAAGTATGCACGTACTGAAACTGAACTGCAGGCTGAGAACGCTGACTACATCGCTGGCGGCAGACCGCTCATTAAGATCACCGAATGGGGCGTGGATGCCATCGGCGCTGACCCTGACCAGCTCGGACTCTCAGGATCACCCACCAAGGTAAAGGAGATTGAGAACGTAATCCTGCAGTCCAAAGAGTCAAAACGACTGACCTCTTCTGACAGTGATATCGAATCCCTCGTCAGGGAGTTGCTTGAGAATCACACAATTGGTTGATAATACGGATAAAATATTTTTGCAGTGAACAATCTATTTGTCTTTTGTGAGCTTGATGAAGGCAGACCTGCCGAGGTGAGCCTCGAGCTGCTTACCAGGGGTAGGGCACTGGCCAACACCCTTGACTGCCGACTTGAAGCCGTTGTGCTTGGAAACGGCATAGACGGCATTGAGGACCAGCTCTTCCCCTACGGAGTGGATGTGGCACATGTGGCTGATGACCCTGTGCTTGAACACTACCGTACCATGCCGTATGCCTCGGTGGTAGCCGGTATCTTCAAACAGGAACAGCCACAGATAGCCCTCATGGGCGCCACCACAACCGGTCGTGACCTGGGGCCAAGGGTCTCCTCGGCACTGCACAGCGGGCTGACAGCCGACTGCACCAGCCTTGAGATAGGTGATCACTATGTCAAGAAGAGTGACGCAACCTATAAAAATATTCTTTACCAGATCAGGCCTGCCTTCGGCGGAAACATCATTGCCACTATCATCAACCCTGATCACCGGCCACAGATGGCCACCGTCCGGGAAGGTGTAATGAAGTGCGAAATAGTCAATAAAAACTATCGGGGTGAGGTGAAGAGAATAGATATCTCTGAGTTTATCAGGCCGGAAGACCTGGCGGTGGAGATAATTGAGAGACACATGGAACCCCGCAAGGTAGATATAAAGTCGGCCCAGATAATAGTCTCAGGAGGTTATGGCATGGGTTCAAAAGAGAACTTCGCCCTGCTCTATGAGCTGGCCTCTGTACTGGGAGGAGAGGTGGCTGCCTCCAGGGCAGCCGTCGATGCCGGTTTTGCCGGGCACGAACGACAGGTGGGACAGACAGGGGTGACGGTGAGGCCGAAGCTCTATATAGCATGCGGTATTTCCGGGCAGATACAGCATACTGCCGGGATGAACCAGAGCGGAAAGATCATTGCCATCAACAATGATCCCATGGCTCCCATAAACAGCATTGCCGATTATGTTATCAACGGCGACGTGGCAGAGGTCATACCCCGGCTCATCAAACACTATAAGGCAAACGCCCGGTAGACAAAGAGCATACTGAACATAAAAGATATCACCAATGGCAAATTTTTATACCGACAACAGGGACCTCAGATTCCACCTTACCCATCCTGCGATGGAAAAGATCGTCAGATTGAAGGAGATGGATTACCGGGAGAAGGATCAGTATGATTATGCCCCGCGCGATTTTGAGGATGCCATGGACAACTATGAAAGGGTGCTGGAGATCATCGGTGCCATTTGCGCCGAGGTCATTGCTCCAAATGCCGAGGATGTGGATCACGAGGGGCCGACAGTTACCGACGGTCATGTGACATATGCCAGGGGAACCCGCGAGAATCATGAGGCTCTCACCAGGGCCGGTGTGATAGGAATGAACTTTCCTCGCCGCTATGAGGGGCTGAATTTCCCCATGGTACCCTATGTCATGGCTGCCGAGCTGGTCTCCAGGGCTGATGCCGGCTTTGCCAACATATGGGGGCTGCAGGATTGTGGTGAGACTATTTTGGAGTTTGGCTCAGAGGAGATAAGAGAGGAGTTCCTGCCACGGTTTAACAGAGGAGCCACTGCCGCCATGGACCTTACCGAGCCGGATGCCGGCTCTGACCTGCAGGCTGTACAGCTCAAGGCTCACTATGATGAGACCCGGGGCACATGGCTGCTCAACGGCGTCAAGCGGTTTATCACCAACGGTGATGCCGAGATATCACTTGTGCTTGCACGCTCCGAAGAGGGTACAGCAGACGGAAGAGGGCTATCACTATTTGTTTATGACAAGGCTGACGGGGGCGTCCTCGTCAGGCGCATAGAAAACAAGATGGGTATCAAGGGATCGCCCACATGCGAGCTGGTCTTCCGCAATGCACCGGCAAAACTTGTTGGTGAGCGTCGCCTGGGGCTCATCAAATACGTGATGTCACTGATGAATGGCGCGCGCCTGGGTGTAGCGGCACAGGCAGTGGGCATAGCTCAGGCAGCCTTTGAGGAAGCCGCCAGGTATGCCTCGGAGAGGAAGCAGTTCGGTAAGACGATAAACAACTTCCCTGCTGTCTACGAGATGCTGACACTGATGAGAGTACGTCTTCAGGCAATGCGGTCACTGCTTTATGAGACTGCCCGCTTCGTAGACATCTACAAGGCATGGGCATTCATCAGCGCAGAACGCCCCCTGACGAAGGAGGAGCGTGAGGATATGAAAAACAGCACCAGGTTGGCTGACATCTACACTCCCATGGTGAAGCTCATCAGCAGCGAGTGGTGCAACCGTATAGCATATGACGCCGTGCAGATACACGGAGGAGCAGGATTCATCAGGGACTTCCCGGTGGAGCGACTGTACCGCGATGCGCGCATCACATCCATCTACGAGGGCACATCACAGCTCCAGGTGGTGGCTGCCATCAGGGGTGTGACAACAGGAGGGTACCTGACACAGATACGTGAGTACGAGAAAGCACCGGTCAGACCAGAGATGGAACACCTGAAGAAAGAGCTGGTCAGCCTTACCAACGAATATGAGAAGATAGTGGCGCAGGTGGTTGCTGCCGGCAACAATGAACTGACCGATTTCCATGCACGCCGCCTGGTTGAGATGGCTGCCAACATAATCATGGGTTACCTGCTGCTTCATGATGCACAGCGTGATCAGGCCTTTAGTCAGGCGGTTGAGATATTTATTCCGCAGGCCGTGACGGAGAATCGCATGAGGTTGGAGTTTATCGCCACCTTTGAGGAGAAAGAGCTGGGACTTTATAAGGTGAACTGAAAATTTTCCGCTCTTCAGCAGGACAGATGAAGATGAAGTTATGACAACATAATTTATCTTTGCCTTCATGAGCAGCAATTATTACCACTATCCGGTATGGGTCCGTCTCTGGCACCTGGTCAACGCCATCCTGTGCATTCTTCTGATAATTACCGGATTAATGATCTTTCTTCATGATCCGGTAGCAGGTACGGCAGATGTCGCGGCGGGCAGGAGCAGACTTCATAACGTCAGCGGGATAATACTTACGGTGAGTTACCTGGGATTTTTTGCGGGCAACCTCTTTACAGAAAACGGGAATCATTACCGCACCAGACTGAGAGGATCATTCAGCCGGTTCCTCAAGCAGGTACGCCATTATATCTACAGACAGTTCCGGGGCGAGGAGGCTCCTTTTCCGGTTGACAGTGAACGCAAGTTCAACCCGGTTCAGAAAGGAACCTATGCCGGAGTAATGTACCTGGTAGTTCCGTTCCTGATAATTACGGGTGCGCTGATGATGCATTCCGATCCTGCAGAGAGGCTCTCTTCAGGTTTTGATATCTATACAATCCTTGATATCCTCCACATCGTCCTTGCAGTCATTGTTACAGTGTTTCTCCTGGTGCATCTCTTCATCAGCATCACCGGCCGTCATCTGATGAGCATTGTCTCCGGATGGAGCCGCAGCGGGCAGGCCGACGGGTAAAAACAGTGCACCTGCTGTTTTCATTTCTGAATTATTAGATTTGTAACCAAATCATCTCTATGAAACAGCTACGATTTCTGTTTACTCCCGCCTTCATGGCCATACTGTTCATTGTCCTTGCAGTGGCAATGGCTGCAGCTACATTCATTGAGAACGACTACGGTCGTGAAGCATCATGGGCAGCGGTATACAACACGAAGTGGTTTGAACTGCTCTTCCTGCTGTTGGTGGTCAACCTTGCAGGGCAGATCTGTGTCTTCAGACTATGGCGAAAGGAGAAGCTGACAATAATGCTGTTTCACACTGCTTTCATAATAATGGTTGCAGGTGCAGCTATAACCAGGTATACAGGTTATGATGGCTTTATGCATATCAGGGAGGGTGAAAGCTCTTCAATGACAATGTCGGCGGGCAATAGCCTTATCTTTGAACTGACAGACAATGAAGGACACGCCCTTGCCAGTCATGATGTCCCGTTCAGCCCGGCTGCCGGACGCAATGACCGCCTCAGAAAAACGCTAAAAGCAGCAGGGGAGGAGGTGACCCTCATCTTTGACGGTTATATTGCCAATGCCATAAAGGAGGTGGAGGAGTCTCCCGGAGGAGTACCGATGGTCTCATTTATTGCCACCCCTGATATGGTCAGCAGTGAGACCATTGTGCTGGCCGAGGGAGAGACAACAATGATAGGAGAGATGACGGCCGGGTTCGGGGCCAGGGCTCATATCACAATCACGACCGATGGGAATTCTTTTTTCA
Source organism: uncultured Rikenella sp. (assembly GCA_964627825.1). Classification (GTDB taxonomy): domain Bacteria; phylum Bacteroidota; class Bacteroidia; order Bacteroidales; family VadinHA17; genus SR-FBR-E99. Next base: position 10,459 of record CAZVLJ010000035.1, read on the forward strand.
TCAGGTCCGCTGCCGGTCTGCGGACTACGGTCATGAATGAGATGAGGTCGGAGAATTACCCGGCGGACTCACTGGCACAACTCATGCCAGGCACTGTTTATACCGTGGGTAACTACAGGCTCATGCCACAGACCATGACTGTAACCGGAAGAGTGATACCTGTTCAGACTCCCGGCGGAGGCGACTCCCCGGGAGCTCTCGCGTTCACCCTCTCAGGTAACACCTTCCTTGAGAAGATATACCTCTGGGAGGATGTAGAAGGTGGCAGATCAGCGTGGAAAGGCGCTGCCGGGAGAGCAGAGGCCCGTGTGAGCTATGGGTCAGATCATCATGTGCTGCCCTTCAGCCTGAAGCTTGACGACTTCATAGTGGAACGCTATCCGGGATCAGACAGTCCCTCCGGCTTCAGGAGCAGGATTACGCTTAGTGATACCAAGAAGGGCATTGAGATGCCGTTTGATATCTATATGAATCATGTACTGAAGTATCGCGGTTACCGTTTCTACCAGTCATCCTATGATCCCGACGAATTGGGAACGGTCCTCTCGGTGAACCATGATCCCGCAGGAATGTATACAACCTATGTGGGTTACGGTCTGCTCTTCCTTTTTATTATTCTATCGCTGCTCAACAGGAAGTCGTTCTTCCGTACGGTTGTTCCGGGGAACTGGAGCTCCAGTTACCGCAAGGCTGCCGCTGCGGTGGCTTTGATGCTGCTTGTTTCACTTACCCCTGTACAGGGTCAGCAGCTTGTCATTGAGAAGAAGGCAGCCGACAGTTTCGGCTCGGTGCTGGCACAGGACCAGAAGGGGCGAACCAAGCCCCTGTATACAGTCAGCAGTGATATCCTGAGGAAGGTGGCTAAGGAGAACAGCCTCGGTGGATTGTCTCCCATGCAGGTGTTCCTTGGCTGCTCATTTGACTTCTATCACTGGCAGAACGTTCCGATGATAAAAGTTACAAACGGGGAACTCAGGCAGAGGCTCAACCTGGCTGGTGAGCTGGCAGCCTTCTCTGAGATAGTGACCTTTGGCGAGGCAGGGGGGTACAAACTGGCCACTCTGGTTGACGATGCCTATGCAAAGCCTGACGGTCAACGTAGCAAGTTCGACAAGGAGGTGATCAAGGTTGACGAGAGGGTGAATATCTGCTACATGATGTCAAGGGGCGATTTCCTCCACATCTTTCCGCTGAGGGACGGCACTGATCACTGGGGAAGAGCGGAAGAGGCTGTGAAGCATGGCATAAGCAGTGAGGATTCGCTGTTCGTTGTGAGCGCTGTTCCGCTGTGGGCTCAGTCTGTAACATCTGTGACCCGTCCTGTGGCCGGTCCTGATGAATTCATTTCTGCGCTCAGGAATTACCAGCGTCAGCATGCCGGCTACGATCTGCCATCAGAGGGCAAGGTGAACGCTGAACTGTTCTACTACAAGGCGAAGATATTCGAGCGGCTTTTCCCATGGTATGCAACAATAGGGCTGATAATGATAATCACAATCATTGCATTCATTATCAGTGGGAGGGCCCTTTCCGGTATATTTCTGAAGGTGTTGGCAGCTCTCGTGGCGATCGGGTTCCTGTTCCACACACTTGGGCTGGGGATCAGGTGGTATATCTCCGGCCACTCGCCGATGAGTAACGGTTATGAGTCAATGCTTTTCATCTCGTGGGTCACGTTGCTGGCGGGTTTGATTTTCAGCAGGAAGTCGATGCTAACCCTTGCTGCCACATCTGTGCTGGGTGGATTGACACTTATGGTTGCACATCTGAGTTTCATGGATCCGGAGATCACCAACCTTGTACCGGTGCTGCGGTCGTACTGGCTGACGCTGCATGTGTCGGTCATCACCGGCAGTTACGGGTTTCTGGGGCTGGGTGCTATACTGGGGCTGGTTGTTCTTGTGATGATGCTGTTCGTTCAGCCGGGTAACCGTGAGAGGATCAGCGCTGTAATAGACGAACTTACTGTTATAAACTACAGGACTCTTACACTGGGGCTCTATTTCCTGACGATAGGCACATTCCTTGGTGCAATCTGGGCAAATGAGTCCTGGGGCCGTTACTGGGGATGGGATCCGAAGGAGACCTGGTCACTGATAACCATTATTGTCTACACTCTGGTTACCCATTCGAGGATGATTCCGGGAATGAAGGACACTTATACTTTCAATCTTCTTTCGCTCTTTGCTTTCTCCTCGGTTCTGATGACCTATTTCGGGGTCAATTATTACCTGTCGGGGTTGCATTCCTATGCCGGCGGTGATCCGGTTCAGGTGCCTGTCTTTGTGTACGTGTCAGTAGTGGTGCTTGTTGGCCTTGCAGTTACGGCAGGTTACAGGTACAGAGGGTTCAGAAGGGGGTGAAGCAAAGTTTGTTGTCAAATCAGGTCTTGTTTTCTTGACCGGAGTATCTGGTTAAGGCGCCCCAGGCACCAGACAAACATTATAAATGCGATGAATGTCTGCTCTCCCGTGCACACTGATTGAAATACTATCCGGGACTGATGCAGTAACCGGACCACAACCCTGAATCAGGAGGGTATAAGTGGAGAGCACATTAACTTACTGAAAGAAAAGAGACTGTCCCTGGTGAGACAGCCTCTTCTGGTAATCAGTGTATCTGAATACTGTTACTTGCGAATCTGAGGTCTCTGGAACTTGATCCCCTTGAAAGGACCGGTCTGAGTGCCATCATATTCCACGATAGTGTAATTGCCACCTGATACATGGACTTCGCATACCACTCCACCGAATCCTGTGGTGTTTTCCTTAAAACCGGGGGTATCCACTGTGGGAACCTGGGACGGATCCTGAACGATTTTAAAGTCAATCAGATCAGTTCCCTGGCGGGTGAAGAATGAAATGATCGGCATTGTCAGTTCAGGCTCCAGTATTTCATAATATCCGAGCAGACCGTTCGAATACAGATCTGCCCATATTATATACTCACCGTCTGGAAGGGTTGATTCAAGCACTTCAGGATTACCGCTGCTGGCAGCTGCATCAACGGTGGCGCCTTCACCGTCGAGGACATATATATCCCAGTCAACCTCATCAGCCACGTCAACAGTAATCTCAATAGTATCCGTTATAGTATAAGTGTATTCATTGCCATATTCTTCGGCAGTAAGTTCCACTTCAACTATATCCAGTACCTTGACTTCCTGGCTCCAGTAAAGGGCAACTTCAAGGATATCCGAAATGTAGTTATTTACGGTCACACTGATTGTCGGATTTTGAGTAGCTGGGTTAACCAGATGCTTCTCCGCGAGACTGAAAATACCGATGGTCCCATCAAGGGTTTCAGTAGCATCGAAATCATAGTCTTCATTGAAGATTATAAGCAGGTCTGCAGTCTTAGTGTAAGGCTGAATGATTGCCGGAACAACTGAATAGTCATCTCCGTCACATGTGCCACCTGTCTGCTTCAATGAGAACGTAAGGGACCTGTCTATAGTCTTGTCAATAGATACCTGATATACTAAGGTATCTCCTTCATCAACCGTTGTTGTCCCGGTTTTATTGACAAAGGTGGCAATGGGATATCCATCAGGGCTGATTACCGGCTCTGCATCCTGACTGGCTGTATCGCAGGCAACCATACCCACAATGATAAACGCAAGCCCGAGGAGTTTATATGCTATATCTTTTTTCATTGTAATAGTTTTTTGTGTTGCATTTATTTACTCTACTGGTACATATACGGCTGTATAAGTAACGTTACCCGCTGCAAAATAGATGGTGTAGTAGATAGTAATCACACCTGTTTCAGGATTGTACTCGCCTGGTATGTGGCCCCAGGTATCGTTCGAGTAGTAGTTAGCCAGGTACTGGTGAGGAACTGAAAGTACGTTGCAGGCGTTGTTAAAGGTAAAGCCGTAGTCAGTAAAGGGTGGAGCACCCCATGTCCCTACACTTGCAGTGAGATACTCCTCCGTACCGATCTTCACAATTTCCTCTACTCTTGAGAAGACTGCTCCTGTCGAGCTTGTATGGGTGACAGTGTACCATCCCTGGAATTCCGAGTAGCATGCGAAGTTGAGTTCGATCTCAACATTCTTGCCATTATTGAGGACAGTAGGATCACCGGTGGCAGACACAGTCTTCAGGATGAGGAGTGGCTGCTTGGGAAGAGGCGTCACAATACCTTCAGTGATCATTGTAACATGGATGATACCCAGGTGATTATCCGCATCTTTAAGCGTTATGGTAGGATTATCGATTAGGTAATGAACTCCCTCTATGGCAGGGGTATAGCGGTCGCTGCCCGCTGTTGCAGCCTGCATAGCCTCTTCATTCGGTGCTATTGTCAGGGTAATGTCACTTGTAACGTCCATAGATGTAGGTCCGATAAGCTTTACCTTAACAGGAATATCATACTCAGAGCCGTCAGCAATATTTGAGACCATGAATCTCAGATCGCTGAAACCGGCAAGATTTGGTCCGTCATCATTGGCATCGTACCTCGTTGTCTGGTCAACCAGACAGGAATTGAGCGCGCCAAGGCTTAAGACTAGAATCAAGATATATTTCAATGTTTTCATAGTGCTTTTCTATTAGAAATTAATTCGCCCAGAATATCTTCTCTGTAAAGGCATTTGGTTGTGTCGGAACGTTTTCTCCGTTTGAGGAGTATTCGCCTGCCGGATAGAACAGCCTTACGGGCCTGTCGGCAGTGGCGTTGTAGTTCAGAGGCAGTGGAATGCCTGAGGGGTATCCTGTGCGGCTGTAGTCAAACCATGACTGCTCAGCGGTGATACCGTTTGTAGCTACCCATTTCTGGGTAATGATTGCCCTGATCTTGTTGGGTGAGTTGCCCCAGTTAACCAGATCACTTGACTGTGAGTAATAGGTCTCAGCAGCAGTGGCAGCATCAGGTACCTCCAGGTATTCAAATGAAGCGGTAATGCCATCTTCAAAGAGCTCCTCGGCTGTCGGGCCTGTGGTGAGAAGACCACGCTCCCGCAGTTCGGCCAGGTTAAAATAGTGCTCAGCCAGGGTCAGGATTATTGCATCCATATCGGCTGCCTTCAGAATACCGGGGCCGATATTGGAAACTTTTACAGGCATATACTGATCAGGAACCGGAGTGTCATAGTCAAGCAGACCCTGGGGTACACCCAGATGGCCTGTGGCGGGTGTCTCATAGAGCCTGTCAATCCTCGGGTCATTTGTAGTCTGGAGGAAGTTAAGGACATAGGCCGTTGCGCAGGTAGCGTTATTGTTCATTGTTATTGTACCACCCTCGTCCCATCCAAGTGAGTTCCACATCGGGTTTTGCTTGTTTGTATTCTTCGGTATGTAACCGGGGTTGATACCTACGTCGGTGGTGATATAACCTGAGCCTTCGCTTGCTATAGCGGCAAGCTCGGTGGTGATGTAGGAGGCTCTTCCTGACATGCTTGACTGACGGGTCAGTATTCTGACCTTAAGAGTATTGGCAAATTTGATCCAGTCTTCCATGTCTCCGCTGAACATTGCGTCGTCAGATCCGGGCACCTGTGCCTGGTCAGGAGCATTCTTTATCAGGTCAATAGCTGCAGTGAGCTGTACTATCAGGTCTTCATAGATAGTCTGTGCGTCATCATATACCGGTGTAGCTTCAAAGCTTCTGCCTAGAGCTTCGGTATAGGGTACGTCACCGTAGCAGTCAACGAGCTGCTGGTAGTGGAATGCCTTCATTATCATGGCAATAGCCTTGTAATTGGCATATTTCTCATCCTCCAGGTTATAGAGTATCTGGTATTGTTTCAGAGTGTTGGAATAGGTGTTATTAAAGACACCCTGGTAAAAGGTAGAGGTCACATTGTACTTGAACTCATCCGTGTACCATGAGAAACCATCACTCTGGCTCCAGTTAACCATCAGCATGTTACCGAGATGGCTGAGACCCCTGTCTGTCTGTTGATAACCTGCAGTGTAATACTGGCCTACAGGCAGCACAAGGTCGGGTGTTACTGAAGTCGGGTTATTCGGGTCAGTGTTGACATCCAGATAACCTTCACATGATGCCAACAGTCCAATGACCATCAGCACTATAGCGAACTTTATTATACTTTTCATATACTAGTCTCCTTTAAAATTCTATGTTTAAGTTCACGCCAAACGATCTTGTCGGAGGCATCTGGAAGTAACCGCCTACCCCGATCGTGTTGTTGTTGTCCGTATCGTTGTTGAATTCAGGGTCAGAGAAGGCGTTCTCTGCAGGAAGAAGGGTGTACAGATTCCTGGCTATGAGGCCTATTGACACCTTTTGAAGAGGAGTATTCCTTATAAAATTTGAAGGAAGGTTGTAGCTCAGTGACAGTTCCCTGATCTTGAATGCAGTTGCATCAATCACGTAGTTCTCCTTGACATCATTATAGGTGTCAGTCCAGTAGCTCTGGCGTCCGTTCTGGATTGGGATGTTGGTATTTTCAACATAGACGCCCGGGCTGGTCTCGATGACTGAGTTCGGAATCACGAAGTCCTGCCTGTTGGAGGAGACGCTCTCCATGGACCTTCCGGTAAACTCCATTGCATCCTGGCCCTGGGCGTAGAAGACGTGCCCGGTCCTGTAGTCAATGGTTGTTGAGAGTGTGAAACCGAATGCCTTGAGGGCTGTATTCAGACCTATTATATGTTTAGGAGTGGTTCTTCCGACAGGTGACAGAGCCGCATTGGTCTTTGGGAAACCTGTTGCAGGATCAATAACAAGCCTGTCTTGGGGATCCCTTACATAGGTGTTGGCTTTCAGCTGGGGATAATCCATGTCAACGATGGCATATACGCCATACTGTGTCCATGCTCCCACTGCCACTTCGTCAAGTCCTTCATAAATCTCCTCAACAATGGTTGTCTCGGTTGAGTAGTTGAGGCTCAGGTCCCATGTCAGATCTTTTGCCCTGATGAGGGACCCGCCAAGTGAGAGCTCCAATCCTGAACCCTTCAGTGAACCGATGTTTGTAAGGAAGGAGGTTGATGCTGATGCCCTTGACGGTGTGGTATAGGTGATCAGGTCAGTCGTCTTGGTCAAGAAGTAAGATGCGTCAATCATTACCCTTGACTGGAAGAGGCCCAGGTTGGCGCCAAATTCTGTAGTATTGAGTTTCTCTTTCTTAATGTTGGCGTCAACTGCCGTACTGCTGAGAACGAATCCGTTAACATCTCCGTAGGGGAATGCAGTGTGCTTGCTGTATCTCTCATTGATAGCATAAGGTGACAGGTCATTGTAAACCGTCGAGTTTGATGCAGTCACCTTTGCATATGAAAGGAAATTGTTGTTCTTGAGTGCATCGATTGCATCTGTAAGAACGAATGAGACACCAAAGCCGGGATAGAAATAGTTATTGTTTCCTTCAGCCAGGGTTGATGTCCAGTCATTTCTTCCCGAGAAGTTAAAGAACAGGAAATCACCGTAGCCGAGGGTGAAGTCGCCAAAGAACCCAAAGGTAACTTTCTGTGAGGCGTCTGCACTGACGGTGGGTGTTCCCGTACCGTTGGATATATCGTAGAAATCAGGGATACTGAGGTTGTCAGCCCTGATGCTGCTATAACGATATATATAATTGTAGTTGGATGCTCCGAGGATTGACTTCAGTGAGAAGTTGCCAAACTCGAAGGTTCCCGTAAGAAGGAGGTCCTCGATAATGGTGGTCGACTGTGATTCATTGTCAGTCACAAATGATGAGACAGCTCCGGCTGAGGGCTGGAGGAAGGAGTCATAGGTCTGCGCTGCTCTCCAGTTCTTGCCGCTGTTCCAGTAGGTGTTGGTTCCGACCCGGCCGGTAACATTAAGCCAGCTGAAGGGATCCCATGATGCCTGGACATTGCCGTTGAGCCTGTTCGACTTCTGGTTGTTTCTGTTGGTACCCACAGCCCAGTAGGGGTTCTGGTAATATGCGTTGTAGTAGCCGTCAGGCGAAGCATAGAGGTCATTCCTCCAGTCTGAATAACGCTCCAGGGGAATGTTGGCCGAGGTGTTCAGGAGGAACCAGTAGAGGGGCCTGTCCTGATCACCGATTGTACTTCCCACTACGTCAGTCTCATCCTTGAAGTAGCTGGAGTTGAGTGAGAGCTCAACATTGCCGACCTTCTTGCTGGCGTTAACCCTGACGGTGTTTCTCTGGTAGCTGTCGTCGGGAACGATACCCGTTGCCCTCTGGTCGCCTAATGAGATATAGAACTTGCTTGTCTCATGGCTTCCGCTGAGGTAGACAGTGTTGTTGAAGTTATTACCTGTATTAAAGAATGCAAGCAGGTTATCCTTCACAGGGGCATAAGGCACAGCCTGGAAGGTGCCGTCTCTGAATGTGGGGCCTATCTGGCGGAGGGTTCCGTCAAAACGTGGTCCCCAGTTAGTATTTTCAACATTGTCATATGCTCCTTCCCAGCCCGTGCCATATTCTGACTGGAATCTCGGCATGTAGGCAACCTTCTCAGCTGTATATGATGAGATAAGACCCACGGTGATCTTTTCGCCTGCCTGGCCCTTCTTGGTGGTAACCAAGATAGCACCGTTGGCCGCATTTGACCCATAGAGTGCTGCAGCGGTTGCACCCTTAAGGATGCTGAGGTCAGCGATGTCATTGGGGTTAAGGTCATCAAAAGCTCCCAGTGATGCTATAACACCGTCAATGACAACCAGTGCCTGGTTGTCTGATGATATTGAACGGAGGCCTCTGAGGATGATCTGGGTAGTAGGATTCACACTGTTGTCCTGCACGTTGATCTGCAGACCGGCAACCTTACCTGCAAGAGCACTTGCTGCTCTCGTAGGCTGGGCTGCTGCCAGCTCTGCATTGTCAACCTTCTGGGTCTGATAGGTGATCTCCCTCTTCTCTCTTTTGATACCGAGAGCGGTTACAACAACCTCACTCAGTCCCACTACGTCAGACTCCATCACGCAGTTTACCACTGAGCGTCCGGCGATGTTAACTTCCTGCTGCTTCATCCCGATAAACGAGAAGACAAGAGTCGTTGCATCTTCCGGTACCGTCAGTGAATACCTGCCGTTGACATCTGTCGATGTTGCAATGGTAGTCCCTTTGACGAACACAGATACTCCGGGAATTGCACCTTCCCCCTCCGTGGCGGAGGTAACCGTACCTGTAATGACTTTTGTCTGTGCCCAGAGGGTGCTTGCACCCGCCAACACAAACAAAACAAAGAACAGAAATAGTTTCTTCATACGACTTAGATTTAGGTTAAAATTCAAGTGGGGCAATGTAAGAAAAAATATGTTTCCATTTTCCGTATCAGGCAGAAAAATTGGCGATTGGACATCAAAAAAGTCTTAAAGAAAAGATAATGAACATAATAACGCCGTATGACAAAGTGGTATAGCTGCATTATTGACGGATTACCTCAATTGCAGGGCTGGTGCGGTGATAACGGGAAGGGGCACTCATATCAGAAAAGGCTGAAAGCCTGGGATATTTTACGGTTTTTATTAGCTCCGGTATGAAGTAAGCTTTAGTCCTGACCTAAATAATACTATCGACCCCGGACCATCTTTGTTTTTCTCCATCAGGCTGCAGCAGGCTTCATGCTTCCATTAAAAAACAAAGCTGACACCGCTTTGTGCGGGCCAGCTTTGTTCAGAGGGTGGAAGACCGGAGTCGAACCGGCGACCTCCAGAGCCACAATCTGGCGCTCTAACCAACTGAGCTACAACCACCGTATTTCGGAGTGCAAATAAACAGCAAAATTCCCATTTCACAAAAACTTCTTTTTATTTTGTTATCATTTCATTCAAATAGTAACTTAGCCGGGCCGGGAGGCATGGTATAATTTTTGTAGCTCGCGGCATTTCATATACAACACCCCTGAAAGCTTGACCAGGCTCAAAGTCATAGACAATATCTCAGGATTGCAGGCTGTACAACTGCTCAGGTTCATCACCTTCCTCATTATCAGTATAGTATTTACAAAGAGTCACCTCTCACGAGCGCAAATAGGCAACTGGGAGCTGTTTCTGTTCATCTCAAGTCTGCTGAGCTTCTTCTGGGTGACCGGGATAATACAGTCATTGCTCACCCTCTATAATCGCAACAGGACCTTCAGGGAAGACAGCGAGAGGGAGGGCCGCAAATCGCCCGAGATATACAATGCCTTCCTGCTCATCTCATTCTTCAGCCTGCTGGTCTTCATCCTCGGGATACCCATCCGGTTCATGCTTGAGTCATCACAGGGAGAGCCGGAGATACCATATCCCAACCTGCTGCTGTTATATATCCTCCTCAGCAACCCGGTAACACTTATAGAATATATATATCTTCTTAACAAGAGACCTCACAGGATACTGCAGTACGGCATCTACACCTACTCGGCACAGCTGGTGCTGGTGCTGGCACCGGTGGTTGCGGGGTTTGACGAGAAGAGTGCCATATGGGGGCTCTTCGCAATCACCGGGGTCCGGTGGGTATGGCTTGTCATCCTGCTGCGCCGCTACACTCTCTTAAAGGTATCCCACAGCTTTATCCGGGAGCATCTGAAGGTGGGGCTGCCGCTTATCCTCACCTTCCTCATCAGCGGCTCGGCGCAATATATTGACGGCATAATCATCTCAGCCCGCTATGCTGATCCGGGTGTTTTTGCCATGTACCGCTACGGTGCCAAGGAGTTCCCGCTGGTGCTGCTGCTGGCCAACGGTCTGAGTAACGCCCTGCTGCCGCGCTTCAGCACCAGGGAGGGGATGCGCGAAGCACTGGTGACACTGCGCCAGCGGTCTGACAGGCTGATAAAATACCTTTTCCCGATATCGATGGCCACCATGCTGGTTGCCCGCTGGGTATACCCGCGGCTATTCACCCCGGAGTTCACCCGCAGCGCTGACGTGTTCATGATCTACCTGCTCCTGGTCATCCCGCGGCTGGTCTTTCCCCAGACAATAGTTATCGGCAGGCGAAAAACCAGGGTAATACTTCATACCGCTGCCGTTGAGATAGCAATAAACATTCCGCTCAGCCTCCTGATGATTAAACCCTACGGGGTGGTCGGCGTTGCCCTGGCAACATTTATTGTCTATTTCCTTGAGAAGCTGTTCCTGATCTATTATGTATGGAAAAAAATGAAGATAAGTCCGCGGGAATATATTCCTCTCACCCGGTGGTTGATCTTTTCGGGATTGCTGATCCTGCTGTTCGTACTTATTGACCACCGTATAATAGACATCTATTGACGGGGATCCGTAGTTCAATCATGAGATGATTCACCCTTTGCGGAATTCAAAAAGAGTTATATTTGGCCTGGTAACAAATGCCCCGGAGGATGCCTTCAAGTACCATACAGCCCGAAGACTATTTCGCAAAATTCAGAAAAAACATAGTGGGTATCGACCAGGAGTATACCACTCCTTTCGGCCGCAAAAAGATAATCTATTGTGACTGGATAGCCAGTGGCAGGCTCTACGCTCCCATCGAGGAGAGGATGGCGAACTCTTTCGGTCCGTTCGTGGCGAATACACACACCGAGACATCAGAGACCGGCTCGATGATGACATGGTCATACCATTATGCACAGGAGATAATCAAAAAGCATGTCAATGCGGGCCCGGACGATGTGCTCATTGCTGCCGGCGCCGGCATGACGGCAGTGATAAACAAATTCCAGCGGATATTGGGGCTCAAGGGTTGCAATTACCCCAAACCGGCCCGGTGCCTGAGTGATATAGAACGTCCGGTGGTCTTCATCACACACATTGAGCATCACTCAAACCAGACCTCATGGTATGAGACGCTGGCTGATGTGGTCATCATTGAACCAGGTGACGACCTCACAGTCAATCCTGACAATCTCAGGAGAGCGCTTGAGAAATACAGCGACAGGAAATTTAAGATCGGCTCCTTTTCAGCCTGTTCAAATGTCACGGGAGTATTCACTCCCTATCACGCCCTGGCACGCATAATGCATGAGCACGGCGGGCTCTGTTTTGTTGACTTCGCGGCTTCGGCGCCTTACACTGATATAAACATGCATCCGGAAGAGAGTATGGAGAAGCTTGATGCCATTTTCTTCTCGCCGCACAAGTTCCTTGGCGGCCCCGGATCATCGGGGATAATGCTCTTTGACAAATCGCTCTACAAATCCTCAGCCCCCGATCAGCCGGGAGGAGGCACGGTTGACTGGACCAACCCCTGGGGTGAGTATAAATATGTTGACAGCATTGAGTCGCGTGAGGATGGCGGAACCCCCGGGTTCCTTCAGATGATCAGGGCTGCCCTGGCCATCAGGCTCAAGGAGCAGATGGGGACGGAGAACATCATGAGACGTGAAGAGGAGCTCCTTGAACGTACATTCAGCGGGCTCACCTCCATACGCGGTCTCCATATTCTCGCACCCAACGTGAGACAAAGACTCGGCGCCGTCTCCTTCTACATGGATGGCCTGCACTATAACCTGGTGGTCAAGCTGCTCAGTGACAGGTACGGCGTGCAGGTCAGGGGCGGGTGCGCCTGTGCCGGCACATATGGTCATTACCTGCTTGACGTGACATATGATCACAGTCACCGCATTACGGAGATGATCAGCAAGGGAGACCTGTCAGAAAAACCCGGCTGGGTAAGACTCTCCATCCACCCGACCATGACGGATAATGAGCTTGAGACAGTGATAACCGCACTGCAGGAGATAGCAGAGCATGGATCAGAATGGAGTGCCGATTATACCTACAACAGGAGAACCAACGAATTTACCCACAGGGAGGATGCCGGTGAGGGCCGTCAACGGGTCTGCACATGGTTCAACCTTCAGAGCTGAAGAATATGAGAATAACCGAAGTGACCACAGAAATCCGCCAGAGGGAGTTTATTGATTTTCCCAAGAGGCTCTACATGAATGATCCCAACTGGGTCTGCCCATTAGACAGCGAGATGGAAGCGGTTTTTGATCCCGGCCGCAATGCGGCCTTCGGTCATGGCGAGGCGGCACGCTGGCTGCTGACTGACAGTACGGGAAAGACTATTGGCAGGGTGGCGGCATTCATTGATGAGATACGGTCAAAGGCCAACAGACAGCCCACGGGCGGCATGGGATTCTTTGAGGTCATTGAATCACGCGAGGCAGCCTTCATGCTCTTTGACACAGCACGCCAGTGGCTGACGGAGAGAGGGATGAAAGCCATGGATGGCCCCGTCAATTTCGGGGAGAATGACAACTACTGGGGATTGCTGGTGGAAGGGTTCGTTCAGCCGGGGTTCGGAATGCCTTATAACAAACCATATTACAGGAAATACTTCGAGGAGTATGGCTTCAGGACCTATTTCGAACAGTACAGTTACCATAAGGATGTGGCGGCAGTGGAGGTTTTCCCGGAACGGTTCAGGAAGATAGCCGAGTGGATCTCTAAACGGCCGGGCTATGAATACCGTCATTTTGAGTTCTCGCAGAGCCGGCAGTTCGCGGCAGATATGGTAGAGATATATAATGCCACCTGGGCAGTCTTCAAGGAGGATTTCACCCCGCTGGATCCCGCGAGGCTAAGGAACACCCTTGACCAGGCAAAGGCTTTCATTGACCCGGAGCTTATCTGGTTTGCATATCACAATGACAAGCCGGTGGCATTCTTCATCATCTTCCCTGACCTGAACCAGATCATCAGGCACTTCAACGGCCGTCTGACATTATGGAACAAGATACGGTTCCTTTGGTACAGGATGAATCATGAAATGACCCGTGCCAGAGCACTAGTTGCCGGGGTGCATCCCTCATACCAGAACAGCGGCATTGAGTCGGCCATATTCCTCGAACTGTTCCGCGTTTTCAGAAGAAAACGGTTCTATAAGGAGCTGGAGTTATCCTGGGTAGGCGATTTCAATCCGAAGATGATCTCTATCTATGAGGCAATAGGAGCTCATAAGGCCAAGACCCATCTTACAATGAGATACATGATTGATGACACTCTGCCATTCATAATGTACAAGGATGAGATGGAAGAAAACCGGACAGCCCGGGAGGCAAAACTGAAGAAGTAAATTTTTTTACTGCACTCTTTGTATTTTCTTCATACTTCATTATCTTTGCACTCCCTTGAAAAAGAGATTTTCAAACAGTAAATAAATGTTTCAGAGATGAAAGAAGGTATACATCCGAACAATTACAGGCTGGTTGTATTTCAGGATATGTCAAACGGATTTGCGTTCCTGACCCGTTCAACAGCCGCATCACGTGATACCATCAAATGGGAGGATGGCAACGAGTATCCGCTCATCAAGCTTGAGATTTCAAACACATCGCATCCGTTCTACACGGGTAAGATGAAGCTTGTTGATACGGCAGGAAGGGTAGACAAGTTCATGAACCGTTACAAGAATCACCTTGGCAAGAAGACGAAGTAGGTGAACTACATACCATTACAAGCTGCCCTAAACAAGGCGGCTTTTTTTTTGTTTGACTGTGATGCCGGGTCATTACCCCGGATGTGGAGAGACGAGTAATTGAGTATTATTAAGTAAATTTGCATACTTTTACCCGATATGGAAAAGAAGGTTTACGGTAAGTGGGACAGGATGGGTTTACATGACCTGATAGACGAGGGAAGGGAGATCATTCCCATTCTTTCTGACGGTGATGACCAGGAGCTGGAGGATGTGAACATACCCTCCAGTGTGCCCCTGCTGCCACTGCGCAACACTGTTCTCTTTCCGGGTGTGGTAATACCCATAGCTGTGGGCCGCTCCAAGTCGGTCCAGCTCGTCCGAGACGCTTACCGTGGCGACAAGCTGGTGGCTGCCGTGGCGCAGCTTGACGCCGAGGTGGATGACCCCGGAGTGCGTGACCTTAACAGTGTGGGCACCCTCGGCCAGGTGGTTAAGCTCCTGGAGATGCCTGATGGCACCACCACTGCCATTATACAGGGACGGAGAAGGGTGTCCATTGACAACATACTGCAGACCGAACCTTACATGACGGCCCGCGTCATACCGATGCCTGAGCCCAGGGGGGTGGAGGATGAGAAGGACTTCGAGGTAATCATCGGCTCTCTTAAGGACCTCTCCGTGAAGATCGTCAAGCTCAACCCCAATATCAGTCCCGAGGCCACCTTCGCTGTTCGGAACATAGAGAACAGCACCTATCTGATCAACTATATCAGCGCCAATACCGAGATCAATGTCACTGACAAGCAGAAGCTGCTGGAGGCATCCACTATCAGGGAACGGGGGCTGAGGCTGCTGGAGCACCTGGTGCGTGAGATTCAGCTGCTGGAACTGAAGAACGAACTACAGTCAAAGGTAAAGTATGAGATAGACCAGCAGCAGCGTGAATTCCTGCTTCACCAGCAGATGAAAACCATCCAGAACGAGCTGGGGGGCAACCCGGTGGAGAAGGAAGTGGAGACGTTCCGCGCCAGGGGCGAAAAGAAACTATGGGGTGAGGATGTGGCAAAGGTCTTCAACCGCGAGCTCGACAAGCTCTCCCGCCTTAATCCCGCTGCTGCCGAGTACTCGGTGCAGGTCAACTATATACAGACCCTCCTGGAACTGCCATGGAATGAGTATACTGATGATAACCTTGACCTGAAAAATGCACAGCGTGTGCTTGATGAAGATCATTACGGACTGGAAGAGGTCAAGGAGAGAATACTGGAGCACCTGGCAGTGCTGAAGCTTAAGGGCGACCTGAAGTCGCCCATCCTCTGCCTCTACGGTCCTCCCGGGGTGGGCAAGACCTCCCTGGGCAAGTCGGTTGCCAGGGCCCTGGGGCGCAAGTACGCCCGCATGTCGCTCGGCGGACTGCATGACGAAGCGGAGATACGCGGGCACCGCAAGACATATATAGGCGCCATGCCGGGAAGGGTGGTGCAGAACATCAGGCGGGCAGGTTCATCAAACCCGGTATTCATACTGGACGAGATAGACAAGGTGGGACAGGATTTTCGCGGAGACCCGTCGTCCGCACTGCTTGAAGTACTTGACCCCGAACAGAATACCCATTTCTATGATAATTTCCTTGAGATGGAGTATGACCTCTCAAAGGTGCTTTTTATTGCTACGGCAAATACCCTCTCCACGGTGAGCCCTGCCCTGCGTGACAGGATGGAGCTGATAGAGATATCAGGATACCTTGTGGAGGAGAAGCGCGAGATCGCCAACAGGCACCTCATACCCAAGCAGCTGGAGGCTCACGGCGTAACCGCCGGTCAGTTCAGCCTGGGGGCACCGGTGATTGAAGAGGTGATACAGAAGTATACACGTGAGTCAGGTGTCAGGGAGCTGGACAAGAGGATTGCCAAGCTGGTCAGGTACAGGGCCCGCGAGATAGCCTTTGAGAACAAAACCGATCCGGAGATCACCCCTGCGCTGGTGGCTGAGATCCTCGGTCCGCCTAAATACCTGAGAGACATCTACGACGGCAATGACCAGGCAGGCGTTGTCACCGGCCTGGCCTGGACAGCCACCGGCGGCGAGATACTGTTCGTAGAGACCAGCCTCAGTCGTGGCAAGGGTAATCTGACCCTTACCGGCAATCTGGGTGATGTGATGAAGGAGTCAGCAGTCATAGCCCTTGAGTACCTGAAGGCTCATGCTTCACTCCTCGGCCTCCCGGATACCTTTGCTGAGAAATGGAACATTCATATACATGTCCCCGAGGGAGCCATACCCAAGGATGGCCCTTCGGCGGGGATCACCATGGCAGTGTCGGTGGCATCGGCGTTCACCCAGAGAAAGGTGAAGAAATATGTTGCCATGACCGGCGAGATAACCCTCAGGGGCAAGGTGCTGCCCGTGGGAGGCATCAAGGAGAAGATACTTGCCGCCAAACGGGCCGGAATAAAGGAGATAGTGCTTTCCGAAATGAACCGGAAGGATGTGGAGGAGATCAATGAGAAGTATGTCAGGGGGCTGAAGTTCAGGTATGTAACCACCATCATGGATGTGATCAACCAGGTGCTTCTGCAGCAGAAGGTTGCAAATGCACGGGTGATAAAATTTGAATAACCATAAAAGCAGGTCATGGACAAAATCGCTGTTTTTCCGGGCTCATTTGATCCCTTCACCATTGGCCATGAATCAATAGTCATGAGGGCATTGCCACTGTTTGACAGGGTGATCATTGCTGTTGGAGAGAATGCAGAGAAAAAGAATCTTTTCAGTATTGAGATGAGGCTGAAGATGATCTCCAGGGTCTTTGAGGGGGAGAGAAGGGTGGAGGTCTCCAGGTTCAGCGGCCTGACAGTAGATTTCTGCCGCAGTCACAATGCCCGGTACATTGTCCGTGGCCTGCGGACGGCAGCAGATTTCGAGTATGAGCGGGCAATGGGGCACATGAACTGGAAGATGGCCCCTGACATTGACACGGTGTTCCTGCTTACCAGCACCGAGCATACCCCGGTAAATTCAACAATCGTCCGTGACATCATCAAGCATGGCGGTGATGTCTCGATGTTTGTGCCGGCATCAATAAGGATTTCAGATTACCTTGGAAAGCAATCACTTCACCCGCAGGGTGTAGTTGAGCAGATCAAGAAGTGACTGGAAGGTGTTTGATTTGATTCTGGCTATCTCGGCCGGTGCCAGCCACTCGGCATGAGTGATGCCCTCGGAAGCCTGGGGATCGGTGATCATCTCTCCTCCGTAGCTCATCCTGAACCACCATGTCTTTTTCATATACGGCCTGTTGTCAAAGAGATAGGTATGGTAACTCGGAGGCAGTGTCCCCTCAATCAGGTGCCCCCTTATGTTGCACTCCTCCGGCGTCTCCTGTTTTCCGCAATGCAACACCCTAAAAATTATTCTGGATAATATCGTATA
>CAZVLJ010000036.1:0-27873 GCA_964627825.1 uncultured Rikenella sp.
CCCTGAACTTGAAGGCACCCACCTTCTGGAAGTTCTCACACTTGAAGAAAAGCCTGACCCCGCTGATCACATCAAGCTGCCGTGATGTCATGACAGGCGTTCGGTGCACATGCGGCGCTATCAGCTGCATCGCTGACTTAACATCACTGAATTCCGGAATGAACATCATCTGTCAACGGTTTATAAAACAAGTAACGACGCCCGTAAAGAGCGTCGTTACCATACAATATTCAGCAACTATCCCATTATGCTCCACGTCACCGTCAGGCCGGCCATAACCACCGAGACCATTGACATGAGCTTGATAAGAATGTTTAGTGACGGACCCGAGGTATCCTTGAAGGGATCGCCCACGGTGTCACCAACCACGCCGGCCTTGTGTGACTCACTGCCCTTGCCGCCGTAGTTGCCCTTTTCAATGAATTTCTTCGCATTGTCCCATGCACCACCCGAATTGTTGAGCATGCTTGCCAGTGTAAAGCCGGCAGTCATTCCCCCTATCAGCAGTCCCACCACACCGGCTACACCAAGGGTAAGGCCAATGATCAGGGGTACGGCTATTGCTATCAGTGACGGCAGCATCATCTCATGCTGTGCGCCCTTGGTGGAGATAGCCACGCACCTTGCATAGTCAGGCTTGCCGGAACCGTCCATAATACCCTTTATCTCGCGGAACTGACGTCTGACCTCATCAACCATCTTGCCGGCAGCACGTCCAACAGCCTTCATTGACATCGAGCTGAAGAGGAATGCCATCATGGCGCCTATAAAGATACCTCCGATAAGCAGCGGGTTGAACAGTGAAAGGTCATATGCTGCCACGAAGTCACTCACATGAGCCGTGCTGACATCAACGGCACTCATTCCTTCAGGAATAACTGAAGGAACGGTGCTCTTGTAGAAGAGTACATCACCTATCTGCTTGTACCCTTCGGCTGTGCCGTCGGCAAGACGACCGAGCCACAGCTTTACCTCCTCCATGTATGCTGCCACAAGGGCCATGGCAGTAAGAGCTGCCGAGCCGATAGCAAAGCCCTTGCCTGTAGCTGCGGTGGTGTTACCCAGCATGTCAAGGGCGTCAGTGCGCTCACGCACCTCCTTGGGCAGGTGAGCCATCTCCGCATTACCGCCTGCATTGTCAGCTATAGGACCGAAGGCGTCAGTGGCCAGCGTTATCCCCAGGGTGGAGAGCATCCCCACGGCGGCAAAGCCTATACCATACACACCTGCTGCGAAGTCCTGGAATCCGCCTGCAAATCCGTAGGCAGCAATGATGGCTACAGCTATGGTAAGCACCGGGATCCATGTCGACTGCATGCCGACGGCTATACCTTCAATGATGGTTGTGGCAGGTCCCTGCTGTGTCTGTTTGGCAATGCCTTTGGTAGGCTTATATTCATCAGAGGTGAAGTATTCGGTAGACTGGCCTATGATCACTCCGGCAGCGAGGCCGGCTACCACAGCGCCAAAGACGCCCCAGGTAATCCACCCTGTGAATGCCATTGCCGCCAATGCTACCAGTATGAGTGCCGAGCTGCCGCCCGTGCCCAGCAGCAGCGCGTTAAGCAGGTTCTTCTGCGTAGCCTGTTCCTTTGTGCGCACCATGTAGACACCGGCTATGGAGAGAAGTATGCCTATGGCAGCCACTATCATGGGTGCAATGACAGCCTTCATCTGGTCAGCCGCCGTCATCAGGGGCAGCGCTGCTCCCAGGGCTGCTGTTGCAAGTACTGAGCCAGCATATGATTCATAAAGGTCAGCGCCCATGCCTGCCACATCGCCCACGTTGTCACCCACGTTGTCAGCTATGGTAGCCGGGTTACGGGGATCATCCTCAGGTATGCCCGCCTCAACCTTGCCAACAAGGTCAGCGCCCACATCAGCAGCCTTGGTGAAGATGCCGCCGCCAACACGTGCAAAGAGAGCCTGTGTTGAGGCACCCATACCAAAAGTCAGCATGGTGGCAGTGATTTCTATCATCTTCTGATGATCAGTAGTTCCGGCATGAACGAAGGTCAGACCAAGCCAGTCCCATCCTTCAATCATGTTATCAGGGGTAAATACCAGGTTATTCAGGATGAGGAACCACAGGACAATGTCAAGCAGTCCGAAACCGACAACTATGAGACCCATCACTGCTCCGCTGCGGAATGCTATCTTCAGTCCGTTGTTGAGTGAGACCGAAGCGCCCTGGGCTGTCCTTGATGACGCGTTGGTTGCCGTTCTCATTCCCAGGTAACCGCACAGGCCGGAGAAGAACCCTCCCGTCAGAAACGCTATTGGTACAAAGGGGTTCTGAACCCCCAGGTATGCCAGTATCACCAGCAGAATAACAAGTACAATAAAGACCTTGAAAACAACGCCATACTGGCGTTTGATGTAAGCCATCGCACCCTCCCTGACGTAGCCGGCTATCTCCTGCATCCGGTCGTTGCCTGCAGGCGCTTTCATCATGCTCCTGTAGAATATCCATGCAAAGAGCAGGGCCAGCACCGCTGCAACAGGCGCTATCCAAAACAAACTACTAATCATAAGCTTAGGTTTTTTAAGATTTGAGGTACAAAACTAATCAGTTTTTTCACATAACCTAATGTAGGTTTAAGTTATCATTTTTTGTTCTTCACATATTTATCAAGCCACCTCAGGTACTCCCAGTGCATGTGAAGGAGAGACTCGCGCGCGGAGTATCCGTGCGATTCATGGGGAAGCATCACCAGCCTGGTTATTGCCCCGGCACCCTTGAGTGCGGAATAGTATCTCTCACTCTGTATCGGGAAGGTACCTGAATTATTATCGGCTATCCCGTGTATGAGCAGCAGCGGATCCTTAACTTTTAAGGCGTGTGTGAATGGTGACATCTCCAGGTACAGCTCCGGAGCTTCCCAGAAGCTGCGGCGCTCACTCTGGAACCCGAAGGGAGTAAGAGAACGGTTGTAGGCCCCGCTGCGGGCTATACCTGCGGCAAAGAGCCTGCTGTGTGACAACAGATGGGCTGTCATGAAGGCTCCGTAGGAGTGGCCGCTCACAGCCACCCGCGCCGGATCAGTAACACCCATCTCAACAGCTTTGCTTATGGCCGCCTCGGCATTGGCCACAAGCTGCTCAACAAACGTGTCATTGGGCTCACTGTCCCCGGCGCCCACTATCGGGAAGCTGGCATCATTGAGCACGGCATATCCCTGGGTGACGTACACAAGCACTGACGAGGGACTGATACGGGTGAAAGTATAGGGCGAACCGCTCACCTGACCAGCCATTGAGGGATCATTATACTCTCGCGGATAAGCCCACAGTATCGTTGGCAACGGACCGTCCTTCATCCTGTCATACCCTGCCGGGAGATAAAGTGTAAAAGAGAGGTCAATGCCATCATTGCGCTTGTATGTTACCAGCTCCTTGTACACGCCGGCCATCTGCGGATAAGGATTCTCAAACATGGTCACCTGCTTCAGCGTACCCTTCCTGAGGTCACGTATGAAGTAGTTGGGCACCTCGGTGACCGACTGCCTGACTGTCAGCAGAAGACCGCGGGCAGGATCAATAAATTCGTTAACCGTCTCATAATAAGGTCCTTCAGACTGCCATATCCTCGTTGTCCGGCCGGTCCGGAGATCATACCTGTCAACAAATGGCCTGTCGCCCTCCGGCGAAGCACCCTGACCGGAAAGGTATAAGCTCCTTCCCCTGTCAGCGGTAAGCAACACTGACCTGCCCCACATGTTGAGCACTGTGGCAGGGAATCCGGGGTTATTATACCTGTCGTCAGAGTTGAGCTCCCACAGTTTCTTCAGTGTGGTCTGGGGATTTGCCGGGCTGAAGAAGGAGGTCACCCTGACACGCGATTTAGACAGCCCTTCCATAAGTATTGCCAGGTTATCATTCCCCCAGATGATGCCCTGAAACCGCTTTTCCGTGTCAATGAACGGCTGCGGATCACCTGCAAACGGAGCCTCAAGCATGTATACCCGGTCATGGTATTGCATCTCCCTGGCATGATAATTACCCTCATCAAGGGCTTCAACCCACATCAGTGATGCCGGCCTGTCACTGCGCCAGTTATAGTTCCTGGGACCGGCAATGACCATATCATAACCCCTCGGCAGGTTCTCCCGGAGAGGCTGAACTAGCAGTGTCCTGACAGTCTTGCCCTCAAGGTCCCATATTTCGGTGCGGGAAGGAAAATAATAATAGGGAACAAGATAGGAGAATGGTCTCTCAGTAATGGTGACAAGCAGCCACCTTCCATCCGGCGAAGGGGAGACATCAGTGATTATGCCCTTGCGGCCAATGGAAGCTGTGCCGGCACCATCCCACCTTACCAGCTCTGAGGTGGCATAGTATTCAAATATCTTTTCATCATCAGGTGATGCAAGCAGGTCCTGGAATGTCCGTGCCTCACCCTGCACGCCTGAACTCTCCTGTATCACCGGTCCTGCAGGCACCCTTGAAGCCTGAGGAGCATCACCCCTGCCGGCTAAAGTGCGAAGGTAGACCAGTGAGCCGTCGGGCAGCCATGACATCGCTCTGCGGAAAATGCCGTTCAGCCTCTCATCAATCTTGCGGGCAGTCATAGACGCCAGATCCGCAATCCACAGCTCAACAGTATTGTCTGTGGTATTTGTGAATGCAAACCGTTTGCTGTCGGATGACCATGAGACTCCTCCGATCGCGGGGTCTTCGGGAAGGCCTTTCAGATCTCCCAAACTGGTTCCGTCACTCTTCATCACTGAGATAGCGGCCACACTCTGGCCCCTGGTCTGACCGTTGGTTGACGGATCGAAACGTACACCTGCCAGCCGCATCTCCGGCTGTGACAGGTCAGCAATGGAAGGCAGGCCCTTGCGGTACATCAGCAGCAAAGTCTGATTATCGGGGCTGAGCAACACGGCCGGGGTCTGGGGAGCGTCAACCAGTGCAATAATCTCATCGGGAGGAAGCTGATAACTGTTGTTGTCCTGTGCGGAGGCCAAAATGAAAGCCCCGGCAAGAACCAAGGTGATTAATATTTTTCGCATCATGGATTTTTTTTGATGAAGCTCAAATTTAATCTTATCAGTTTAAGATCAGAAAACAAATAAGAGCTATTATTGTTTTTTAACTTTCGTGAAAACCGGTACTGATCAGACAGGAGAAAAAGATGAAGAACGAATTCGGCAAAGATCTTGCAGACGCCCTGAAGACCCTGCGTTCCGGAGGCGTTATCCTCTATCCCACGGATACAGTATGGGGTCTGGGCTGTGATGCCACAAATGCCCAGGCTGTGCGCCGCATTTATGATATTAAGAGGAGGGCAGAGAACAGGAGCCTGATAGTCCTGGTCAACTCGGTTTCAATGCTGGAAAGGTATGTTGACTCACCACCGGAAGTAGCCCTGCAGATGGCAGAGCTATCCGAGAAATCCCTTACAATTGTCTATGACCGGGGGAGGAGCCTGGCAGAGGGAGTAGCATCAGAGGACGGATCTGTGGGCGTTAGAATATGCACAAATCCCTTCTGTGATGCACTGATAAGCAGATTGCGAAGGCCGCTGGTCTCCACCTCGGCCAATATCAGCGGCACGGACACCCCGGCGATCTTCGACGAGATAAGTGAGGAAATGAAGAATGCGGTTGATTATGTATGTCTCTGGAGACAGGATGACCGGAGCAGGGCCAGACCCTCCCCGGTCATCAAAATATCCGGAAACGGTATTGTGAAGATCCTGCGCGAATGATTACCTCATCCGCACCCTGCCTGAGCCGGACACTTTGGCATCAATCTTCGGATTACCCGCGTACCTGATGTCACCGCTGCCCGAAATACTGGCACGAAGCATCTTCTCTACATGACAGTCGCAGCTGCCACTGCCGGAAATCCTGGCATCCAGGGTATCAACCCTGGTCTCTTCCCCCCTGAGATCACCTGAGCCTGAAATTGAGATTTCAAGATCACCGATGGTGCCATTTCCCGCAATGTAAAGACTGCCTGAACCGGATATGGAACACTCGACTTCCCCGAGCGCCACATCACGCAGAAATGCTTTGCCGCTCCCGCTGATGACCACCTCCAGGTCGTCCCCCGTCAGAGGATCGTCGACTGTCATCCTCCCTGAACCTGTAAGCTTCAATCCATCAAGCGAAGGCATGGTTATCCGCACAATTACCTTCTTGTTTCCGGAGTCAAACCATTTATCTCTCTTTATCCTGAGATCATCTCCAACAACCTCCGTCTCTATCTCATTGATGTAACCCCTGTCTCCCTCCAGCTCAACGTTGTAGCTGTTTCCAATATTTATGATTACTTCACCTGAAACACCGAATGAGACACTGCTGAAGCCTGACACATTCCTCTTTTCACTGTATGGTGTCTGGGCCTGCAGGGCCTGCACACCGAAAATAATAATGATTGCCAGGAATAAATTCTTTTTCATGGTTGCTTCGTATTTGGTACAGGATAAAGACGGAAAAGATTTGTCTTTGCTGCACCGGGAGCTGTGATTTTGTGACCTCCGGTCAGTCGTTCAGCCGCACCAGCCCCTCAGGGAGTGCCACTATGATTCTTTTGCCGGAGGGGTCAACGGAGATGATCAGGTCAGGGTGCAGCGGGATAAACGTTTCCCTTCCTTCAATGACAGCAACGGCCATGAGCTGACCGGGGTTCTCCAGCACTTCAGTGATAACCCCGCTGAGGCCGCTTCGCGTGTCACTAAGCGTGAAACCTGCAAGCGCGTTAAGGTCACCTGCCTGTTCTTCTTTTCCTTCTGTAAGCACCTCGCATCCGCGAAGATGGGCTACGGACTCAGGAGTGAGGTAATCATCAAATGCAATTATAAGTGTATCAGGTGCGGTGAGATACGCCTCCCGTACAAAAAAGGGAACCGGTATTCCGTCTGTTACAACGAATACCGGTTCACCCTGTTTCGGTTCCCCCGTGATGCCGCTCTCACCTCTCACAACCACGGCTCCTTCAAAGCCGTACGGTTTTGCTATTCTGCCTGTAGTCTTCACTTTCCGTCGGCAGGGGGAGTGAAAAGACTCTATTCGGTCTTCTCGTTCTCTTCTGCAGTCTCTTTCTTAACTTCGTCTGCCGGAGCCTGGTCTTCAGCCTTAACAACTGTCTCTTCAGCAGCGGCTTCAGCAACTTTCTCCTCAACGGTCTCTGGTGCTTCTGTCACAACCTCCCCAACAGTTTCTTTTACCTCGGCTACTGTTTCCTCAACAGTCTCGTTTACCTCGGCTGCTGCCTCTTCAACAGCCTCTGCTGCTTCAGCCACAACCTCCTCAACAGTTTCCTTTACATCTGCTGCAGCCTCTGAAACCTCAGTCACTGCCTCTTCTGCAACCTCTGCTTCCTCGGGTGCCTCAGCCGCGGCTGCAGCTTTTGCTGCTGCCTCTGCCTCGGCAGCAAGGGCGGCAGCCTTCCTGGCATACTCGGCTGCCCTGGCTTCCTTGATAACCTGCTCAGCATCAAGCCTTTTCTTGCGAAGCTCTTCGCCAATCCTTTCGAGACCTGATTTCTTAAGCTCGATCTTCTCTTCCTTGCCCTTCAGCCATTCATTAAACCGGCGGTCGGCTTCCGCTTCGTCAAAAGCGCCCTTCTTCACACCTTCCAAAAGGTGCTTCTTCATCATTACGCCCTTATACTTCAGGATTGCCCTGCATGTGTCCGTTGGTTGCGCACCTTTCTGCAGCCACCCCAGTGCCTTCTCGAAGTTGATGTCGATTGTTGCCGGGTCAGTGAGCGGATTGTATATTCCGATCTTCTCAATGAATCTGCCATCACGTGGCGACCTGCTATCTGCTACCACCACGTGGTAGTAGGCCTGCTTTTTGCGGCCCTTCCTAGCTAATCTGATTTTTACTGACATTTAAAAATTGGTTAATTATTACTCGTTTTTTAATGAGGGTGCAAATATACCACATTTAATCAATTTGCAAAAATAATCGGAACTGACTCATGTTGATAAAAAAAATGAACGATAAACAAGCTTTTTGATATTTTTGTTTCCGGAGTCCCGACAGGCGAAAAATCCCTTGATCATGTCCTCATTCGTTCACTTACACGCACATACACAATATTCCATTCTTGACGGCGCATCAGCGGTCAAATCGCTTGTCCGCAGAGCGAAAGAACTGGGGATGGAGGCCCTGGCAATCACCGATCACGGCAACATGTTCGGCGTCAAGGCCTTTCATGATGCCGCCACCGAAGCCGGTATCAAACCCATTATCGGCTGTGAGATCTATGTGGCCCGCACCAGCTTGGAGGACAAGACATCAGTGGAAGACAGGTCAGGGGACCACCTGATTCTGCTGGCAAAGAACAAAACAGGATACCATAATCTCATAAAGCTTGTTTCACAGGCCTGGATCAGGGGATTCTACTACAAGCCAAGGATTGATAAAAAACTGCTGCGCGAACATAGCGGAGGCCTGATAGCTTCCTCGGCATGCATTGCCGGCGAACCGGCACAGGAGATCCTCGCTGGTAACACCCGCCAGGCCGAAGAAGCCATTCTTTCATACAAGGAGATCTTCGGAGACGATTATTACCTGGAGGTGCAGCGCCACGAGACCGCTGATCCAACGGCTGACATAACGGTCTTCCCGCAGCAACAGAGAGTGATAGCGGCTTACCGTGAGCTGGCCGCAAAACATAATATAAAGATCATAGCCTCCAATGACGTTCATTTTGTTATGGAAGACGAGGCCGAAGCTCATGACCGGCTGATATGCCTGAATACAGGCAAGGATATTGATGACCCTAAAAGACTTCGCTATACCAAACAGGAATACCTGAAGAGCGCGGAACAGATGCTTGCCATCTTTGCAGATATGCCTGAGGTGGTGAGTAACACCCTGGAGATAGCCGCCGGTGTAGAGCAATACCAGCTTGCCAGTGATCCTATCATGCCTGACTTCGCCATACCTCCGGAGTTTTCTGACAAGGACGAATACCTCAGGCACCTGACATTGAAGGGAGCCGCCGAAAGATGGGAGACAATCACCCCGGAGATACAGAGCCGCATTGATTTCGAGCTGTCCGTGATAAAGGGTATGGGATACCCCGGATATTTCCTGATTGTGCAGGATTTCTTAAGGGCTGCACGCGAGATGGGAGTCTGGGTAGGCCCGGGCAGGGGCTCCGCTGCCGGCAGCACTGTGGCATATGCGCTCAGGATCACTGATATTGATCCGATTAAGTATAACCTGCTGTTTGAGAGATTCCTCAATCCTGACCGTGTCTCAATGCCTGATATAGACATCGACTTCGATGAGGACGGACGTGAGAAGGTGCTGCGCTACGTGGTGGAGAAGTACGGCCATGACAGGGTGGCACATATAATCACCTTCGGCACCATGGCCGCCAAAATGGCCATCAGGGACGTGGCCCGCGTGCAGAAGCTGCCTCTCCCGGAGGCTATCAGGCTCACCAAACTTGTGCCTGACAAGCCCGGCACAACCCTGGCGTCAGCATACGAGGAGGTGCCCGAGCTGCTCAGGGAGAAAGAGTCAAAAGAGCCTCTGGTAGCCCAGACACTCAAATATGCTGAGGTGCTTGAGGGCAGCATCCGTCAGACGGGAGTGCACGCCTGCGGCATAATCATCGGCAAGGATAACCTATGTGAACATATCCCTATATGCACGGCAAAGGATACGGACCTCTACGTGACCCAGTATGAGGGCAACCACGTTGAGTCAGTAGGTCTCCTTAAAATGGACTTCCTGGGGCTGAAGACCCTCTCCATAATGAAGGATGCCGTTGAAAATATAAAGAAATCAAAGGGTATAACCATCGATCTGCAGAAGCTGGAGCTGGATGACAGCAAGACATACGAGCTCTTCAGCAACGGTGAAACCACCGGCGTGTTCCAGTTTGAATCAGTGGGCATGAAACGCTACCTGCGCGAGCTGAAGCCCAACCACTTCGGTGATCTGATTGCCATGAACGCACTCTACCGTCCCGGCCCCATGGACTATATCCCCCAGTATATCAGACGCAAGCACGGCAAGGACAAGATCACCTATGAGGTGCCGGCCATGGAGAAATACCTGAAGGAGACATACGGCATCACCGTCTACCAGGAGCAGGTAATGCTCCTCTCCCAGGAGCTGGGTGAGTTCAGCAAGGGTCAGGCTGACTCTCTGCGCAAGGCGATGGGCAAAAAGAAGCGCGACATCATGGACCGTCTCAGGGAGGAGTTCATGGAAGGTTGCCGCAGAAACGGCTATGATCAGAATACAATAAATAAAATATGGACTGACTGGGAGTCGTTCGCCGCCTACGCCTTCAATAAATCACATTCAACATGCTATGCACTCATCGCCTACCAGACCGGATACCTCAAGGCACACTACCCCGCCGAGTTCATGGCTGCCGTTCTGAGCCGCAACATCAATGACATAAAGAAGATTACCACCATGATGGAAGAGACCCGGCGCATGGGCATAGAGGTGCTTGGCCCGGATGTGAACGAGAGCTTCCTCCAGTTCACCGTCAACCGCAGCGGAAATATCAGGTTCGGTCTCGGAGCCATTAAGGGAGTAGGAGAAAATGCAGTGCTCCACCTGATAGAGGAGCGGGAGAAGAACGGACAATACAGGGATATATGGGACCTTGCCGAGAGAGTGAACCTCAATACTGTCAACAAGAAGATGCTTGAAGCAATGGTGGTTTCAGGAGCCCTTGACGGACTGCCGGGGTTAACCCGCGCCCAGTATTTCTCCGCTGACGGTAAAGGCTCAAGCTTCCTGGAGAGCCTCATCCGCTACGGCACCAACGTAAAGAATCTGCGGAACACCAGCCAGCAGTCACTCTTCGGTGACACCGGAGGCTTTGATATGGTTCGCCCGGAACCGGCACCATGTACCGACTGGTCGAAGCTGGAAAAGCTCAATAAAGAAAAACAGGTGATTGGTATCTACCTGTCATCACACCCGCTTGACGACTTCAGGCTGGAGATCAACACCTTCTGCAACGCCACCCTGGCCGACCTGCAGAACCTCAGTGAATTTGCAAACCGCGATGTGTGTGTTGCCGGTATCGTTACCGACACCAAAAGCGGTGTCACCAGGAACAATAAACCCTTCGGGGGCTTTACACTTCAGGATTACACTGACTCATTCTCATTCGTGCTGTTTGACAAAGAATATGTCAACCTGAGCAATTTTTTCAGGAACGACTACCAGCTGATGGTGAGAGGCAGGGTGCAGGGAAGACATTACAATCCTGACGAACTTGAGTTCAGGATAAAGGAAATTCACCTTCTGACAGCAGTGAGGGAAGATCTGATCAACTCAATCACAATTAAGCTCAAGGCTGAAATGGTTAACCAGGAATTTGTAAAGAACCTGAAATCAATTATCAGTGAGAGCCCCGGGAACAAAATGCTTAAATTCCTGTTGATAGATCATGAGAAAAAGATTACAATCCCTCTCTTCTCACGAAGCATCAAGGCAGGAATAACGGATGAGCTGATCGGATGGCTGGAAGACAATGCTGAACTCGATTTTAAGGTAAATTAATCATGCTGCCTCTGTATTTCCATCTGATTTTTGTAAGTTTGAATTATTGACAATTAACATATTAAGAAACAGAAAGTATTATGGCACAACAAGTTAACGACAGCAATTTTGATGAGGTTGTATTGAAGTCTGATAAACCCGTAATTGTGGACTTCTGGGCTGAATGGTGCGGGCCCTGCAGGATGATCGCCCCGTACATTGAGCAGATTGCAGAAGCATATCATGACAGGGCGCTGGTCGTTAAGTGTGATGTGGACAGTTCGCCGGATGTGGCACGCCGGTTCAGCATACGAAACATACCCACCGTTCTCTATTTCAAGAATGGCGAGGTGGTTGACAAGCAGGTGGGCGCAGCTGCCCGCCAGGCTTTCGAAGCCAAGCTCACCCCACTACTCTGATAAGCGGATGAAGGTTTGCGTTTTTGCAGCCTCCAGCAGCCGCATAGATGATGCGTACATGAAGGCTGCTGAAGAACTTGGCGCGGCATTTGCCCGCGAAGGAGTGCATGCTGTATTCGGCGGCGGCGGCATAGGTCTCATGGGCCTCTTCGCCGATGCCCTCATGGCAGGAGGCGGATCCGTTACCGGGGTCATCCCCGGATTCATGATGAATGAGGGCTGGGGCCATCCCGGAGTGAGTGATATGATTGTCACCTCTGATATGTCAGAGAGAAAGAAGACCATCTTTGCCATGTCAGATGCCGCTGTTGCACTGCCCGGCGGTGTGGGCACCCTGGAAGAGCTCACAGAGGTGATCACCCTCAAGCAACTGGGACAGTTCAATAAACCCATTGTGATAGTCAATGTCAACGGTTTTTATGACCACCTGATTGAATTTTTTGACCACATGGTCAGGGGACACTTCATGCGTCTGGAACACAAGGATATATGGCAGATAGTCACTGCTGCCGATGAGGTGGTGCCCGCCATTATCAACTATACCGGCTGGCACGCCGACCCTAAAGTTATTGCCCGGATCTGAGAGATGATCTTAATGTGATTGCCCTGATTGGAGCTGCGGATTGATTGCCGCCATCCGCATCAGTGTTGAGGGCTGGCCATGAGTGCCGCGCTCCGGTTTACGGTATTCTTGTTCCGATAAACAGTATATCATCAACCTGGGGTATGTCTCCCATCCATTCTCTTATGGCATTCTCCAGCCGACGCTTCTGTTCATCAACAGGAAGCGCATATATCTCTGAAATGAGTGCCCTTATCTTTACGGTCTTGAACTTTTTCTCATGCTCACCCCCGAACTGATCCGCAAAGCCGTCGGTAAAGATGTAGAGCATGTCTCCCGGCCTGACGTCCACCCTGTTATTTGTAAAGCTCTTCTTTGCCTGGCCGTCTATCATACCGATGGGGAACCTGTCAGCCCTGTAGATTGTAACCCTGCCGTCACGGACATGATAGAGTGGCTGATAGGCGCCGGCATAATCAACTGTGTGCTCCAGTATGTCATAGGAGATGATTGATATGTCCATGCCGTCACGCACTGCCTTCTCACTTCTCTGGAGAAGGGCATGGACCACCTCTATATTCAGGTGGTCAAGTATCTCGGAAGGCCTTGTTATGCCACTCTCTCTTACTATCTTGTTCAGGGAGTTGTGGCCGATGATTGACATGAAGGCACCCGGCACACCGTGACCAGTGCAGTCTACGGCAGCAATATACTGTCTGAATCCGCTGTCATGCATCCAGTAGAAATCGCCGCTGACAATATCCCTGGGCATGAACAGCACAAAGGTGTCATTGAAGAAGTTCTCCGGCGGCAGCATGGCTGCCTGTATCCTCTCGGCATACCGTATGCTGGCGGTGGTATCCCTGTTTTTCTCTTCCAGCTCGAGGCTTTTGGTGACAACCTCCGCAGTTCTCTCATCAACCTTGGCCTCAAGATGCTCCTTCTCTCTCCTCAGTGTTCTCTCGCGAAGGGTGATGAAGAGATAAATCCCTCCCACGAGCAGGGCGGCGCAGAGTATGATGAACCACGAAGTGGCATAGACGGGCCCCCTGATGGAGAAGGAGAGCCTGGCCGGCACTTCATTCCAGTAGCCGTAGCTGTTCGCTGCGCGGACCATGAATGTGTACTTTCCCGGACTGAGTGATGAGTAGGCAGCTCTGTTCTGATCAGTGGTGATCCACTCCTCATCAGCTCCCTCCAGCATAAACCGGTAACGCACTGCACCCGGGTCAACCAGGCAGATGCTCAGGAAATCAAATATTATCCTGTTCTGCGTATGCATCAACCGGATACCATCATGCATGGGGAACACTTCATAGTTGACAAGCGTCCGCCAAATATGTGTCACCGGCTCCATAACCACCGGGGGCAGCCTGGAGGGTGTGAGCCTCATTGCCCCGTTGGAGGTCCCGAACCAGAGGTCACCCATGTCATCTGCAAAAGTGGCATTGGGCCTCGTCTCAATGCCTGTAAAGCCATTCTTCTCAGTAAAAGAGGATAACCTCCCGGTATTGCTGTCATACCTGTTCAACCCCAGGTTGGTCCCAATGAAGAGATTGCCTGTTCTGTCAGGCTGCAGCTGGTTGATTGAGTTCATCAGCAGACCGTCAGCCTCCGTAAGTCTCTTGATTACAGCATCATTCTTCAAGGCATAGAGCCCGTCTATTGTGCCAACCCAAACCACACCGTCAGGCGTCTCCGTGATTACGGTGGGATGAACATCACTCCTGAATTCCACGGCAGTGAACGTATTGCTCCCTGGTATGTGCCTTGTCAGCCCGTTGCGCTCCTCGGTGCCAATCCAGAGACAACCGCGGCTGTCACAGAAGAGAGAGGTAATGTTGTTTCCGGTCAGACCGTTAATCTGGGTATAGGTCCTGCTCTCCTTGAGTCGCATATTCCACATTATCAGGGCACGGTCAGTTCCTATCCACAGGTTACCCCTGTGATCAGTGGTCATGGCGGCAATTCGCAGTGACCGCAGGCTGGCATTGAGATCAAGGTCATACCGGAAATTCCTCTCGGACAGGTCATACCTGTACACCTCGTCACCCGAGGTGGCAACCCATACGTTGCCATTGTCATCAGGCCTGATGATATTGATCTGTGCACCCTCAAGCGTCGGCGGGAAACCACTCAGCTTGACCCGGTCCTCCTCCTTAAGAGCGGGATTGTAGAGCGCGAGACCCTTGCCTGTTCCGAACCAGTATCTGCCTGTCTGATCCTGCGCGAGGGTGAACACATCATTGGAGGGAAGGAATTGAGGCGCCATAAAAGAGGCAAAGTGATCACCCTTGTAAATAAACAGGCCGGCATCACGGTCAGCAATCAGGATATTCTTCTCCCTGTCCTCTATCATGCATAGGATATGCTTCGCCTTCAGTCCGTTGGATCCGTTGAAGACAATGGTCCCCTCAGGCGAGAATACAGTTAACCCTCCTTTGCTCTCCCAGTCTTCCATCGTTGCCACCCATATATGTCCGCGGTAGTCCTCAAGTATGTAGGTTACAAAATTGCCCCACAGTCCGTTTCGTGTATCATAAAACCCCATCTCACCGGTTTCGGCGTTCTGCCGGTAGAGCCCGCCGTTGAAAGTCCCGAACCACATGTTACCACGGGAATCTTCAAAAATTGTTGTCGTCTGGAAGTACCTGGTGAGCCCCTCAGGATTGAATGGAATAAACCTGTCACTGGCATGATCATACTTCTTGATCCCCACATCAGTGATACAATAGAGGTTGCCACGACGGTCAGTATAAAAGCCGAAAGCATCATTGCTGAGACCCTGACGGCCCATATATTGTTGCCCTGACATCAGGCTCACGCCCGGAGAGGGCATGTCAAGCCGCAAAGCGCCGCCAAGTGATGTGGAGATCCATATTGAGCCTTCGTATTCCACTATTCCGGTAATGTCTCCGGTAAGACTGGTGACAGGCCTGACCGGATCATCTATGCGCGCGGAATCTACGCCTATGAAAATCGAAGGTGAGAATGTGATCCTCCTGATGATGTTGTTTTCTATTACTGACATGCCTCCACCGATGTGTCCAAGCCACAACCTTCCCCGGCTATCCTCACAGATACTTTTCACCCCTCCGGGAGAGAGGCTGTCAGATGTTGAAAAATTCTCAAAACGAAGGCCGTCAAACCGCGTTACACCACTGCCGGTACCCAGCCAGATGAAATCATTGGCATCCTGGATTACTGTATAGACCTTTGAAGCGCTGAGTCCCTCCTTGGAGCCGTACTGCTCAAAATAATAATTCTGGCCGGCGAGGCGGAAGGGAGAGACAATAAGACCCAGAAGCAGCAGGGCTGTGATAACTGATGATGATATGCCGGAATAGCTGCTTCGCCCGTACATCCGTTTATTTCTTTACAAAGAAAAAGGTTCCGTCTTCGTCCTTCAGGCCGGTGATCTTGCCAAACCTCGGCCTCTGCTGGTTGTTCTGAGTAACCGCTTTCGTGACCTGCAGTACAATCTCCTCTATTGAAATGCATGTGTTGGGATTCCCCTTCAGGGTGTTGGCAAAGGTACGGGTGAACTGTGAGTCGTCAACGGCAAGCTCATAACCGGCGGAGGAGAAAATCTGGCTCGACTTGAACTGGGTAGCCCGCCAGTCAGCACAGTTACGGGGCTTCAGCTCCGTTCTCATTGCCTGGTAGAAGCTGGGGCCCGATTCGCAGGCATCAGTGATCACTAACACGTGTGTGAGATAGTTCATGTATGTCTCCATCGAAGCTTTCAGCGTGTTAAGGCTGAAGTATGTAAATTCCTCATCACGACGCGCATCAACGGGTATCCAGTAACCCACGTCATTGATGAACTTGCCGTGGCCGGCAAACCATATCACCAGTGACTTTATCTGTTTCGCCCTCACCTCATCACGCAGTTCAATGGAGAAGAATTTTTCCATCTGCTGCTTGGTCTGATTGGTGAGACGCTTTATCGGGAGCACCTGGTAACTGTCTTCAAGCACCCCTGTGATAAGATTGGCATCCTTGACCGGTCCCTGCAGGGAAGCAAAATTCCTGTAATCACTGTTCTCTATAAAGACAATCAATGTATTGCCCATGGGATTGGAGGCTGAAATGGTTGTACCGTTACGGTTCAGGGCATAATCCCTGATAGTCCTGTTACCGTATTTGTCCTCCACAAGGATGGTAACCTTGTCACTGTTCCTTACATCAATGCCCCTGGCAATGAATGAGGGATTAAGGTTATCCTGCGAGAACTGGGCGCTGATGTTTTCTATCTTCACTGACCGGATAAGATTCTGGTCAAGCACCTTCCCCTCAATATCTATTGTGGAGGCAACACTGTCAATGACAAGCATGTCATCCCCGATAAGGTAGGGAGCAAGTATCTTTATCTCGGGCGGATCAACCTCCGTTCGCCTGATACGGTAGGTCAGCACTCTCTCATTGTCATATACATCCCTGGCAACAATACGCAGTGTCTCATCAGAGGGAATCTCCACCTCGGCGGCAAAGGGAATGGTGCCCTTTCCCTCATAGGTCACCGGAATGCTGTTGATTGAGAACTCTGCCAGCAGGCTCCGGTCACTCACCTTGCCCGTCACCATTACCGTCTTCCTGTCTAACCCCAGCTCTATTTGTCCTCCCTCAACGATGTCAGGTGTCTCAATGAATATCTCGGGACTGTTGTTCTCACGGTTAATAGCGAAGAGCCGGTCATTGGCCTCGGTCAGAAGCTTCCTGGCCGCCGAACCTGATTCATTCATGGCAACCACCCTCGTATAGTCATCAGCGGCCTTCTCAAAATCATGCATCTCTTCATATGACCTGGCCCGCATCAGGTATAACTCCGGACGGTACTGGTCAATCGCCAGCGCCCGCGTGAAGTCTGCCACGGCAGCAACATGCTGGTTAAACTTCTGGTAACAGGTACCGCGTGTGATGTAGTGTTCCTGGCTTGCCGGCTCAAGCAGTATTGCCGTGGAGACATCATTGATGGCCGACGGATAATCAAGCTTTGCCTCGTATACCATTGCCCGGGTAAGATAAGCCTCAACATTCTTGCTATCCTGCTGTATGACCATATTGCACTGACCCAGGGCACTGTTCACATCGCCCTGGCGAACGAGAACCCTCGCTAGCTCAAGCCGTGCCGAAGCAAAAGATTTGTCCTTCGTCACCGCCTTCTCAAGCTGCCTCCGGGCAGTGTTATCATCATCCTTCTTCTGGTATATCAGCCCCTGGTGATAGTAGTTGACAGCATCATCCCTCAACTGGAGCGCAGTGTCAGAGGTGCCAAGAGCCCTGTCCCACAACTCCATGCCTATTAGTGACACCACCTTCTCGGTATAGAACTTGCCGTTGCGAAACTCCTCTCTGATAGCCTTTTGCAGATTAGTAACAGCTTCTGAGTAGAACCTGTTTTTTTCTTCCTGTGTGGCTTTCCCGGCTCCTCCCAGCTTGTTGCACATTCTTGCCAGATTGAAAAGTATGCCGGTATCATCAGGCATGAAATTGTTCGCCCTTCTGTAGTCATCATAGGCAAGTCCGTAATTTTCTGC
The DNA here is from genome assembly GCA_964627825.1 of uncultured Rikenella sp. GTDB lineage: Bacteria > Bacteroidota > Bacteroidia > Bacteroidales > VadinHA17 > SR-FBR-E99. Next base: position 18,005 of record CAZVLJ010000036.1, read on the forward strand.
CAGTTCATAAGCCCTTGCCCTCCTGACATAACCGTCAGCAGAAGAGGGAACCTCGTCAATAGCTCTTGAGAACTGTTCAATGGCATCTTCCAGCATGCCATTTCTTACAAAATCCTCACCGGCTCTGATGTATTTGCGGGCCGACTGACCTGTAACATTCAGGCAGGCGACAAAAGACAACATAACAAGAACAGATAATCCTCGCTTCATAATTTCAGGTCCTTTTCCGGATGGGTCTCAAAAATACGAATATTTATTTACTAACAAATAACTGGTAGTTATTAACATTAGTTATACGGAATTATCTCAAAAATGATACGCTAATTCGAGAATACTTTTCTCAAAATTTATGGTCTCCGCCGGAGTAAGCTGCGGGAAGGGGTCAGGCACCCCGTTGTTGAATGTGACTCTGCCTGTGAACCGACGGGCTTCATCCCATAATCCTGACTCAATGAAACTTCTGATGATGAATGCGCCGCCCTCGACGAAGAGCGACTGTATGCCAAGATCATACAGTATTTTCAGTATCTCTTCAATGAAACGGCCGCTTTCCGGCAGGGTGAATATCCTGGCGCCCGGGAAGGCAGCCCTGTCATTGCATGTAAAGAGAATTGTTTCTGCTGACCCGTCAAAGACAGCTGAACGAGGGTTCAGGTTACCGCTGCGGCTGACGATGATCCTTAAAGGATTTTTGCCGGTCCACAGGCGTACGGTAAGCGACGGGTTATCAGCCCGCACAGTACCTCCTCCGGCAAGGATCGCATCCTCCGCCGCGCGCCAGCGATGTACGAGCAGCCGCTCGGCCTTGCCTGTTATCCAGTTTGGTTCCGCGGGATCACCGGGGTTCCTTGGCAGGTCAATGAAACCGTCGGCACTGCGGGCCCATTTGAGAATCACATAGGGTCTCTTCTTCTCATGCCGGGTAAAGAATCGTCTGTTGATATGCCGGCACTCCTGCTCCGCCGCGCCTGTGACCACCTCCACTCCTGCCTGTCGCAGCCGCTCAGCGCCCCTGCCTGCCACCTGCGGGTTGGTGTCGGTTGTCCCGATAACCACCCTGCGTATGCCGCTGCTGATGATCAGCTCAGTGCATGGAGGGGTGCGTCCGTAATGCGAACAGGGCTCCAGGCTGACGTACATGGTTGATTCTGGGAGCAGGCTGCTATCCTTTACCGCGTTGATGGCATGAACCTCGGCATGCGGGGTGCCGGCCCTGAGATGGTACCCCTCGCCTATGATGCTTCCCTCATGCACCACCACGGCGCCCACCATGGGATTGGGCGATGTGCATCCCTCCGCCATGCGGGCGAGGTGAAGGGCTCGTCTCATCCAGGCAAGGTCGTCAGGTGTGGTCATGGACACAATTTTCTATCTTTGAATCATGGCCGAAAAGGTACAAACAATAAGCGAAATAAGTGCCCATATCCTCAGAATGCTTGGGCAGAGCCATCCTGCAGAGGAGGCGGGTGCCCTTGCCTTTGCCATCATCATGGAATATATCGGGATGGGCAGGGCGGCACAGCTTGCCTTCGGCGACAGGGTGGCGGACAGCGCCGCGGCGGAGAGGATCATTGAAGCCGCCGCCCGGGCCGCGGCAGGCGAGCCGCTGCAGTATATCTTCGGCTACTCGGAGTTCTGCGGACACCGCATAGAGGTGGGCCCGGGCGTACTCATCCCCAGACCGGAGACCGAGGAGATGACCCTGATGATCATCAGCGGGCACAGCGGCTTCAGGGGCACCATCACAGACCTCTGTACCGGCACGGGATGCATAGCCATAGCCCTGGCACTGGCATTCCCCGGCGCTTCGGTCACCGCCACTGACCTCTCCGCCGCGGCGCTGGAGATGGCTCAGCACAACATCTACTGCCTCGGGGCCGGGGTGACACTGATAAAAAGCGATCTCCTAAAAAACGAGCCGGCCAGCATACCTGAAAGCAATATCATCGTCAGCAACCCTCCCTATGTGACCATGAGCGAAAAGAGAGGCATGCACCGCAACGTGCTTGAGTACGAGCCTCACGATGCGCTCTTCGTTCCGGATGATGATCCGCTGCTGTACTACCGCGCCATAGCTGAGGTTGCACAGCAGATCCTTCTGCCGGGCGGCACACTCTGGCTGGAGGTGAATGAGAGCCTGGCTTATGAGACGGCGGCATTGTTCCCTCAGCCATACTATCGCCAGGTAAGTGTCATAAAAGATATCAGGGAAAAAGAAAGATTCATTAAAGCAGAGAGAAATGGCTGAAAAAAAAGAAAGGGAAGAACTCCTCCAGAGAGCCATGAAGGCCTGCTCGGGGAGAGAGTATTGCATCAGTGACATCACCGCGCTGATGGAGCGCTGGGGAGCGCCTGATGAGGAAACATGCAACTGGGTCATTGACCGCCTGATGAACGATAAGTTCATTGACGAGCACCGCTACAGCAGGGCCTTTGTGCTGGACCATTTCAGACACAGCCACTGGGGACGGGTCAAGATAAGCATGGCCCTGAAGCAGAAGAGGGTTGATCCGGCGGCCATAACATCGGGACTGGAAGCCATCAGCGAAGAGGAGTACCTTGAAAAGCTGAACAAAACTATCTCCGACCAGCGAAGGAAGATCAAGGCAAAAAACCGGCTCGATCTGAAGGGGAAACTGCTCAGACATGCCCTCGCCAGGGGCTTTGAGAGCAAGCTTGTTTATGATTCCATAAACAGGCTCACCAGCGAGTAAGAATCATTTCGGCGCAAAGCCCGTCTGCCGGACGCTGATTACAGTATCATTAATGATGTTGAGGCTCCCGGGCACACATATCAGAAAAGGCTCTGCCAGCTCATCCTGAGTAATGGCCAGAATGCGGCGAGGACCATCACGGATGATACCGCGGCATCAGTGACGCTGATCGCCCTGAGGTTCTTCGTGGTCCTGAATGCCACGGCTGCCAGGATGATACGCATAAGCAGCTGCAGGGCAAAGAAGATAAAGAGACGCAATGAATGGGGGTTCCATTCAAGCGCCTCGGCTAACCGGCCCCGGATAATCAGTGAAAAGGCATGTGACATCCCGCATGAGGGACAGGGTTCGCCTGTAAGCTGCTCGTGAATGCATGGAACAGGATACTTCTCCTCATCGGGAGAATAGAAAAGGGAGTAACCCATTACCAACAGGATCAATCCGGCAAATATAAGATTAAGAAGGAAATAAGACTTGCCGGAAGGGCCCGGTCCTAAACGGGACCTGCCGGTGTTGCCTTGCGTTACCACTGCCCCTCTGTGGTGTCCTGCTCCGCCTCGTCCTTAAGGGTATCAATGGCCCCTTCCAGCTCCTCGAGCCTGTCCTGGAGATCACCCTTCTTTGCAGAAGCTTTTATCTCAACAGTCTCATCATCATTGTTGATCCTGATGGTTACTTCGTTGTCACCAAACTCCTCTTCAAGGTCTTTCGTCACGTCCCTGATAACCTGTTCAATATTTGTTCCCCAGTCGTCTGATTTGCTTGCTATCTTGCCAAGCACAAAGGTCTGTGACACCGAGATCATGAGAGCGATGATGGCAACCACAAGGCCTCCGACAAGCATGCCCTGGTTACTGTGAGGCCTTGAAAGACCCACAATGGCAAGGACTATGGCTATCACGGCGGGGATTATTGCTACCAGGCCGATGCAGGGTACAACTGCAAGGAGGAATGCTATGATGCCCGTCACCAGGGCTCCGATACCCACACCTGACTGTTTGTTGGTTGTTTCTTCTTCCATTGGTTCAAATATTAATTATTTATTTAGTTCCTGACCAGGATATTTTCAGTATCCTGTTCTAAAGACGTAACAGGAACCTCAATGATGCGTCCCTTTTCTCTTTTATTTTCAAAAAATATGAAGGTAGGCACTCTTTCAATACCCAGCCCGGAATAATCTTCCAGGGGTGCTATCTTGTTTATGTCAACCCCGATAAACCTGATCTTTTCCCTGGGGAAGCTCCACAGGTCAATGATCTTCATGAACCGGGGCACCTCTCTCCTGCTGTCAGAACACCAGGTGCCAAGGACAATTGTAATAGTCAGATCATCAATATCCTGATTTTTCAGTCGGGCCATGAACTCCTGTTCCGGCTGGTAGTCATTGTATCCCCTCAGATACCATTCAGAGTGGGGCGGGTTGTTGAAAAGCACAGGATTAATGTCGCCCAGCAGCCATGTGGTTGCATCACGGAAATCCCACACATGGGTGGCAGCCTCATCAGCATCTTCAGGTTTGCCTGCAAGAGCGGCATTGCCGAAGGGGGCGGTCTCAGGAACGGCTTCAGCAGGTGAAGCCTCATCAATGATCTCCTGTGGCACGGGCTCCGCAGGCACGGTCCTGGTCCTCAGGGCTCTGCTGCACCCGGCCGCCACGGTAGCAGCGGCAATTATTATGATGATCCGGATAATTCTCATACAGTCTCCAACAGCAAAGATAATATCTGTTTTGCTGTTTTCGACACTGATGTTCCGGGACCGAAGATGGCAGCCACGCCTGCATCATAGAGGAACTGATAATCCTGCGGCGGTATCACTCCTCCGGCTATGACCAGGATATCCTCACGGCCCAGCTTCTTCAGCTCATTCATTACCTGCGGGATGAGGGTTTTGTGTCCTGCCGCCAGGCTTGACACGCCCAGCAGGTGGACATCGTTCTCCACTGCCTGTCTGGCAGCCTCTGCGGGTGTCTGGAACAGGGGCCCAATGTCAACATCGAAGCCTATATCGGCATATCCTGTCGATATCACCTTGGCGCCCCGGTCATGTCCGTCCTGCCCCATCTTGGCAATCATGATGCGGGGCTGTCGTCCTGCCCTCGAGGCGAACTCGGCAGCCATTGCCTTCGCCTCCTCAAAATCGGAATCCGACTTGTACTCTGACGAGTAGACTCCTGAAATTGTTCTTATCACTGCTTTATACCTCCCTGCTACTTTTTCACATGCGTATGATATCTCTCCGAGGGTTGCCCTTTTGGTGGCGGCCTCCACGGCCAGCTCCAGCAGGTTTCCCTCTCCCGTCTCTGCGGCACGGGTCAGTGCCGCCAGCGCCTGCCGGCACTCCTCTTCATTGCGGGTTGCCTTCAGCTGGGCCAGCCTCTTCAACTGCGCCTCGCGTACCGCGGTATTATCCACCTCCAGTGTCTCGAGGGGATCTTCCTTCTCCAGCCTGTATTTGTTGAGGCCAACAATTGTCTGTGCTCCCGAGTCTATCCTTGCCTGTGCCCTGGCAGCAGCCTCCTCAATCCTCATCTTGGGTATGCCTGACTCAATAGCTTTTGCCATGCCCCCCAGGCTCTCCACCTCCTCTATCAGCTCCCATGCCCTGTGGGCTATCTCGTGGGTCAGTGTCTCAACGTAATATGAGCCCGCCCAGGGATCAACCGACTTGCATATGTTTGTCTCTTCCTGTAAATATATCTGCGTGTTGCGGGCTATGCGGGCCGAGAAATCTGTAGGCAGGGCGATGGCTTCGTCCAGGGCGTTGGTATGCAGGCTCTGGGTATGACCCAGCGCTGCAGCCATCGCCTCAATGCAGGTGCGGCCTACATTGTTGAACGGATCCTGCTCGGTGAGGCTCCATCCTGATGTCTGGGTGTGGGTACGGAGAGCAAGCGACTTCGGATTCTTTGGGTTGAACCGGCTGACTATCTTTGACCAGAGCATCCTTGCAGCTCTCATCTTGGCTATCTCCATGAAGAAATTCATGCCAGTGGCCCAGAAGAACGATATCCGTGGCGCAAAATCATCTATGTTCATGCCTGCATTAACCCCCGTGCGCAGGTACTCCAGACCGTCTGCCAGGGTATATGCCAGTTCAATGTCAGCCGTTGCTCCGGCCTCCTGCATATGGTACCCGGAGATGGAGATGCTGTTGAATTTAGGCATCTTCTCCGAGGTGTACCTGAATATATCTGCAATAATGCGCATGGAGAAAGCAGGCGGATAGATATAGGTGTTGCGCACCATGAACTCCTTCAGGATATCATTCTGGATGGTACCCTGCAGTTCACTCAGCTTGGCTCCCTGTTCAAGCCCGGCAACGATATAAAATGCCATCACCGGTAGTACCGCTCCGTTCATTGTCATAGAGACGGACATCTCCTTAAGGGGTATCTGGTCAAACAGAATCTTCATGTCAAGCACGGAATCCACTGCCACGCCGGCCTTGCCTACGTCGCCCACCACACGCTCATGGTCAGAGTCGTAGCCCCGGTGTGTTGCCAGGTCAAAGGCTACGGAAAGGCCCTTCTGTCCCGCGGCGAGGTTCCTCCGGTAGAAAGCGTTCGACTCCTCGGCTGTGGAGAAACCGGCATACTGCCTGATGGTCCACGGCTTCATGGCATACATCGCTGAATAGGGACCCCTGAGGAAGGGAGGTATGCCTGCAGCATAACCGAGGTGCTCCATCTCCCTGATGTCTTCCGGGGAGTAGACGCTCTTGAGGCGTATGCGTTCGGGGGTTTCCCACTGCGGGCTGACGGCGTTATCCTTCTCCCATGCCTGCATGTTTCTGGAAGGCACCTTTACCTTCAGCGGGTCTGTCTGTGTAAATGTCGGTCTTTTGCTCATCTCCCGTCAGTTTATTCCCAGTATCCTGTTGAACATCTCCAGTGTTTCAAGCACATTGGATCTGATGCTTATGAAGTGCTCCAATCCTCCGGCCTTGAGCTCGTCAATGCACGGGGGATTTCCGGCCACCACCACCACGGCCCTGCCGGCCGTGATTGTGAATGCTTCTTTTGCCACCGTGGCGTACTCCTCGTCGGAGCTGCAGAGGACAATAATGTCAGCCTTTGCATCCAGGGCGGCATTGACGCCGTCAGTAACACTCTCAAAGCCATTGTTGTCTCTCACCTCGTAACCGGCTACGGCAAAGAAGTTCGATGAGAACTGTGCCCTGGCCCTGCGCATGGCCATATCACCTATGGTAAGCATGAAGACCACCGGTCTGCGGCCCGATCCCTCCGTGGCCAGTCTGAGCCTCTCGAACCCGTCAGCTCCGCGGGCTGGTATGATTGGCTTAACCTCATGATCAGCAGAAGGCCGGTAATCGGAAAAGAGCTTTTCAGGCTCATGCTCCGGCGCCCTGCTCTCCCTGAAGTCGGGGTACTGATTGGTGCCCAGAAGCACCTCCTTCCTCCTGGCCATGTCAGCCTTGCGTGCTGCTGCTGACGCACTGATGCGATCCTGGATGATTCCTTTCCGGAGTGAAGCCAGGAATCCACCCTCCTGTTCAATCTCCAGAAATATCTTCCATGCCTCACCTGCCATCATTGAGGTCAGTTCCTCTATGTAGTATGAACCTGCCCCGGGGTCAGCCACTTTGTCGAGGTGAGCCTCCTCCATAAGCAGGAGCTGCTGGTTGCGTGCAATTCTTTCGGAGAACTCGCCTACACTGCGGAACACAGTGTCAAAGGGTTCCACCGTGACCGACTCCGCTCCGCCAAGCACTGCCGACATGGCCTCGGTCTGCGTACGCAACATGTTAACATACGGATCATACAGTGTCTTGTTCCATCTGCCGGTGACGGCATGGATGTGCATATAGGCAGAGGCTTCATCAGCTGCTCCATACTCCTTCACTATTGCTGCCCAGAGCATCCTTGCCGCGCGCAGCCTGGCTATCTCCGGGAAGAAATCAGGCCCTATGCCCAGGGTGAATCGCATGGCTCCCGCAGCATCTTCAGCGCTGATGCCCCTTGCCGTCAGTGCAGCAAGATAATCGCTGCCCAATGCAAGCGTATAAGCCAGCTCTGCCACCGGCCCGGCACCGGCGTTGCTGAAGAGTGTCCCTGCCGGCTCCAGGCACCTAAGACCCGGCTCACCGGCGCACTCCCTGACAAGATCAGCCAGGTAATCGAGTCCCTCATCCACCGGTACGCAGAGAGTGCCGTTGGCGGCGAGCCGTCCCAGCGGATCAGCCGAGATGGTTACCCTCACCTGATTCTTGTCAGAATGGGTTTCTTTCAGCCATTCTTTAACCGCTGCCAGCAGTTCCTTCGCCTTGCCGGCTACTGAAAAATTAAGCTCCACACTCTCCGGGTGGATATCCTTAAGGAGGATGGCTATATTTTCATTGCTGACAGTATCCGGGTCTGCAATCATGAAGCCCGGTGAGGTGATACCCCTCATAAGTATGTCAAGTGCTTTCCTGTTTGCTGCTTTATAATCCGTGACGGTGATATCCTGCCTGATGAGCCAGTTATTGCCTGCTACCTGCAAGCCCCTTGTAAATGGAAAATCGCCCGGTAGCAGCCTGCTGTGAGGCAGACGGGTAAGATCCTCCTGCCTGTAGAAAGGCATGACAGACAGACCGTCGCGGGTTTTCCAGACCAGTTTCTTATTGAAATCGGCGCCCTTCAGATCAGCATTGATCTTCTCCATCCACTTCTCAGTGGAGACAGGCGGAAATTGTTCAAATAACCTTTTTTTCTTATCCATCAGGATCGTTGTTGCTGAGGGTTGTAAATTAAAGGGTAAAGAGGCATTTAAACCATGCTTTTTATCATGACACCTTACTCCTTGCCGCCGAATTCCATCAGGTATGACTTGATGAATTCATCTATCTCACCGTCAAGGACTGCCTGTGCATTGCCGGTCTCATATCCGGTGCGCAGATCCTTTACCAGCTTGTAGGGGTGCAAAGTGTAGGACCTAATCTGTGATCCCCACTCAATCTTTTTCTTTGCTCCCTCAATCTTCGCCTGCTCCTCCTGTCTCTTGCGCAATTCCATCTCGTAAAGGTGTGACCTGAGCAGTCGCATGGCGTTCTCCTTGTTCTGGCCCTGGGAACGCGACTCCTGGTTCTCTATGACGAGGCCGGTTGGCGCATGGCGAAGGCGGACAGCTGTCTCCACCTTGTTGACATTCTGTCCTCCGGCTCCCGAGGAGCGGAATGTCTCCCATGTTATATCCGCCGGATTGATCTCCACCACGATGTCATCATCCACCAGTGGCGCCACGAAGACCGATGCGAAGGTGGTCTGTCTCTTACCCTGTGCGTTAAAGGGCGATATGCGCACCAGGCGGTGGACGCCGTTTTCGCTCTTGAGGTATCCGTAGGCATTCTCGCCCTCGACCTCGAGGGTGACCGTCTTGATGCCGGCCTCATCGCCCGGCTGGTAGTATGCTTCGGTGACCTTATACCCGTTATTCTCGCCCCACATGAGATACATACGCATCAGCATCTGTGCCCAGTCATTGCTCTCCGTCCCGCCGGCGCCGGCGTTTATCTTCAGCAGGGCGCCCAGCCGGTCCTCCTCGCGCCTGAGCATATTCCTCAGCTCAAGCTTCTCCACTGCGGCAAGCGACTTTTCATACTGCGATTCCAGCTCCGTATCCGAAGCCTCTCCCTCCCTGTAAAAATCATTCATAACGAGGAGGTCCTCAACGGCAGTGTCAGTATCATTGAAGGCGGTCGTCCAGCTCTTTACCGAGGAGATCTCCTTCATCAGCTCTTCCGCTTTTTTCGGGTCATCCCAGAATCCGGCCGAGTGAGTGATCCCTTCCTTTTCCTTTATCTCTTCTATCTTCCTGTCGATGTCAAAGATACCTCCTTAACGCATCCCGGCGTTCAACGAGGTCCTTAATCTGGTCATTGGTTATCATGGTCTGAAAATTTTGCGCAAAGATAGTCAAAATAGGCATAAGGCAGTAGGCAGTAGGCAGCAGGCAGTAGGCAGCAGGCAGTAGGCAGTAGTGGATGGCGAGGGCATCAGGCGTTGGAAGGGAAACCAACCCAACCCTGTAGGGGTTGCAGAATTGTAGATGAACAGCACCAGACTGGCCCAACCCCGTAGGCAGCAGGCAGTAGGCAGCAGGCAGTAGGCAGCAGGCAGTAGGCAGCAGGCAGTAGGCAGTAGTGGATGGCGAG
>CAZVLJ010000037.1:0-27421 GCA_964627825.1 uncultured Rikenella sp.
GCGATTATTTCATAATTTCAAAGAACAGTTTAATTTATCTAATGCCCATTAGTGATCCGGCAGTTAAGAACAGCTTTGGGCAATTATTGTTTATTTCGCAACAGGTGGAAGCAAAAATCTTTCAGGAAATGAAAGCACTGAAAATTATGTTACCGGTACTGTTGATTGCGCTGACGGCGTTCTCCTGTGTTACGGGGAAGAGGTACAACAGGCTCTCCGACAGGAATCTTATGCTGATGGCAGAGCATGATTCTCTCAAGGCGGAAAATATCTGGCTGGCTATGTCAAACAGGGAGCTCACCGCGAAGGCAGGGCAGCTCACCGAAGAGACCGCCAGGCTCACCGGCGATCTGGAGAAAGCCCGAACGGATCTCAGTCAGAGGAGAGAAGAGGTCAGCAGGCTCTCAACGCGCTATGAGGAGTTGCAGAGGGCACAGGCTGAGCTGGCTGCCGGTAAGGCACAAGAGACACAGCGGCTCCTGGCTGAGCTGAGGCAGGCACAGACAGAGCTTCATCAGAGGGAGGACCTTATGCGTGATCTTGAGATGAATCTTGACACCAAAAAGGCAACCCTGGAGGAGCTTACATACGAACTAGAGAAGCGTAATGAGAGGCTTGCCGAGCTCGAGAAGATGCTTGACGCCCAGCAGAAGGCAGTTAAGGTGCTGAAGGACAAGGTATCGGAAGCCCTGTTTGGGTTTGAGAACAACGGCCTGACGGTGACCATGAAGAATGGCCAGGTCTATGTATCGATGGAAGATAAGCTGCTATTCAAGACAGGCAGTTACGAGATTGACGCCAATGGCCGTACCGCCCTGCGCAAGCTCGGGGCCCTGCTGGAGAAAAATCCGGATGTCACCATCACAATCGAGGGGCATACAGATGATGTGCCCTACAGGGCTGCACCGGGTCAGCAGATACTTGACAACTGGGATCTCAGTGTCAAGAGAGCCACCACTGTGGTAAGGGTGCTGACGCAGGATACACATATCAACCCGAAGCGGTTGGTTGCTACCGGCAGGAGCGAATTTGTGCCGGTTGATCCCGCAAAGACTCCTGACGCACGTCAGAAGAACAGGAGGACGGAGATCATTCTTACGCCCGACCTTACAGCCCTTTACAGAATCCTGGAAAGTTACTAGGGTTCTTGCTGATCAGCAAACTCACCCAGTCTCACCTTCAGTTTCTCAAGGGCTGCAACGAGGTCTTCTTCAGGCTTCAGGAAGTCGAAGTCTTTCCAGAACATGTTATCATATCCGTCAATGGTACGTGAAAAGACCGAATGAACCGGCGCCAGCTCTTCATGGTCAAACCTTGCCACATCGTCAGTGCGGTATTCAGTGATGGCAAGCTCGAAGAAGACATTGAAGCGGCTGCTGAATACCTTCTTTCGCCCTCTGGCGGTAAAGCCAAGATCTCCCCTCACATGAGCGAGATAATACCTTCCGTCTACATTCCTGTATCGCGTCCTGTATCTTACATATTCAGGCTTCATTGAAAATTCCCGGGGGAGTCGGCTGATGAATGACTCTCCTGTCTGGTCCACATATAGAGGGTTGACCTCAAACTCGGCCAGCACAACACTGTAATTGTCAACATTGATATATATATTACCCTGCATCAGGGGCTCAGTGACCCATTGTTTCTGTCTGAATGAGATCACAAAGGCCGACTGATCATCAATGCTTACTATATCAGTAAGGTGGTATTCATAGGTATCAAATGACTGTGGATCAAGAAAATCAAAAAGATGCCGAACGCCGTCCAGCGACAGTGTGGCGCTCAGGCCTGCCTTAAGTCTCACTGCCAGGGTGTCCTTTACTTCCAGGTTCTCTATCTTCCGGCTTCGGACCACCTTTATCTGGTCATTCTGGAGTGATCTGGCATAAGGGCTCTTGTATATCTTCACCACTGCCTCTGAATAGATCTGCGGCTCTTTCCTCCTATATACACCTTCACGGTAGAAGCCTGTCAGCAATGCCGGAGTAGTGCCATAGTTTGATGCCACTGACGAGACGGTTTTTCTAATTATCATCATCGGGTCCTGGGCCCGGATGATAATTTCAGGGATCGGAATAAAGTCCCTGTCCATTGTGATGGTCATGACATTGCCCGGCAGACTCCTTACCGGAAGCAGCCTGTTTACATATCCAACGTAAGAGACAGTCAGTGTGTCATCAAGGTTCTCCTCGCTTATTTTCAGGATAAAATCCCCATTGTAGTTAGTCACCGTTCCCTTTCCCCTATGGCTTATGCCGATAGTCGCGTAGGTCAGGGGCTCTGAATTCTCTGCATCAACTATCTTACCCCCGATGGACAGAAATATTGGCAGTGAGTCGGCTGGCATGCCGGTGTTTACCGGAAATGCCAGTTCGCGGTAGAGGATTATGTGTCTTCCCAGCACTGAAAAGATTATTGCCGGATCTGCCGTCACTGAATCGAGTATCTCCCTTACAGGCATCTCCCGCCCGGCCAGGGAGAATGTTCTGCCAGGATTGATTAACTGGGAATCATATGTAAAGAGGTAGCCGGTGAGTCTGCTTATCTCACTCAGGGCCCTGGATGCCTTGATGCTGTTGCCGGGCAGCCGGAGCTGCCTGTCAAGGACATTTTCCTGCGTGAATGACTGCAGGGTTAGCATAAGCAGGCCGGCAACCAGGGTAACCTTCAATCTTGTTGATCCCCTTGGCCGCATCAGTTCCTGTCCACTATGTCAGCGGGAAAGGATATATGTTCCTCCCTCACTTACATAATGAAGGTTAAAGGTAGTGCAAATCAGTTTAACAATGGTATCGTGAGGTTGCTGTTCAAAGGGTGATGTAAGTCTGTAGTCATTGATTGCAGGGTCAGCAACCTTTATATCTATGTCATAAGCCCGTTTCAGGTCTTCAAAGACAACGCCCAGCCGTTCACCGTCATACCTCAGCATCTCGGTATGCCATGCGAGGTAATTTACGTTAGTATTTCTTGTCTGTGTAGCTTCCCCGGAAGATACTTTTCCCACCTCCTCCGGTTCAAGCGTCAGGCTGCGTGAGCCGTCTTCACTGGTGACCATCACCTTCCCTGAGGAGACGTAGACCTCAACCTCCTGCCTGTTATTCTCAGTGATCACGTTGAATGATGTACCCAGCACTCTGATGCTGGCTTTGCCGGCATCGATAATAAATGGGTGTTCTGCATCGCGGCTGATATCGAAGTATGCTTCTCCCGTAAGAGTGACCCTGCGCGTTTCGCCTCTGAAGGTATCGGGGTAGGTGAGCCGGCTGTTCCTGTTCAGGAACACCCTGCTGCCATCACTGAGAAGTACCTCTATATTCTTTTCACTGGCAGAGGTTGCTACCGTAACATTGTCAGGAGCGGCAAGCTCAAAGAGGAGCCATCCTGCTCCTGCCACTATTATAACCATTGCGGCTATCTGTGCAAAGGTCCGGAGGAATGATCTTCTACTCACGGGAAGTGTTATTTCGGGTCTTTCAGCCGCCTCTATCCTGCCATTGAGCTTCGCCCATGCTTTATCAACATCAATTGTCTCTTTGTCCTGATATTTCAGGTTATTCCACTTTTTCATTATATCTGCATCCTCACTGATCAGGAGGCGGGCATTATCCCCGCTGCCGTTCTCCTCTCCGGAGAGCCACGCGGCAGCTCCGGCCCAATCACGGTCACTCCATTTATCTGTATTACTTTTATTTTCCATCACTCTGCAAGTGCTTTTCGGAACTCCTTAAGTGCCTTTCCCATGTCTGCCTCCACCGTTTTAAGCGAGACAGCCAGTTTGACAGCTATTTCGTTGTATTTCATTCCTTCAAACCGGTTCATCCTGAATATCAACCGGCATCTTTCCGGCAGTCTCTCAAGGACTCCTGCCACCCTTAACTGAAGCTCATTATAGTAGATTGTTTCGGTCACCGGCTCTGATGAGAAACTTGCTGCTGCTGCCATCTCGCCGGCGTGCCTGTCAATAACCTTCTGGTGTTCTATTCGGTGCAGTGCCCTGTTGTGCACTGACCTGAAGAGGTAACCATTCAATGAGCTTTCTATCTTCATCTTCTCTCTGTCCTGCCACAGCCTGAAAAAGAGGTCCTGGACTATCTCTTCCGCTGTGTCATGATCCCTCACCAGGGTTTTGGCATACCTGACCAGTGAAACATAGGAGGACCGGAACAGCTTCTCAAACTCCTGTTTATCGCCCTGCCTGATCCTCCCTATTATTTCACTTGCGCTATCCATAGGTCAGCACTGCCTGCCTTCTATTCTGTCCTGTCACTGAATTTAACCTTCCTGCTGAGTTTGCGTATGGCTGCCTCTATGCTCTGGTCCGGCTCAATCACGTTATAGTCTCCCCAGAAATCAGGGTCAGCGAAAGCTGTAACCTCTTCAGTGAAGAAATCCGAGGGCCTGATCCTCTCCTTGTTGGAGAATTTTACCACATCCTCATCTGTACGGTCGGTTATGGCCAGCTCAGACATGGTTGTGTAGTTGGTATTGAAGAGTTTCCTCTTCCAGTTGACCTTGAATTTGACCTCTGCTCTTGAATGGCTGAAATACCACTTGCCATCCTGCTCACGGAACCTGACCATATATGAGGTCACCTCGGGCGTCACCTGCATGCCCATCGGTTTCTTCCTGATAAACATTGATGCGGCAATTTCCTTGTTTTCAAGGTTGAATGCGAACTCGGCCTGTGCCACGGCATACGTTTCAATATCCACGAACAGGCGTCCCTGGTAAAGGGGTGTGGTGATTGAAGGCTTCTGATAGAAATTGATAACATAATTGGTTTTGTCATCAATTACAACGATGCTTGAAAGCTCAAGGTCATACTGCTGGAGGGCCTCCCTGGTAAGGAAGGTCCCGGGATTCTTCACCACATCAAGGTAGAGTGTGGTTGTGGGACCGCCCTGCAGTTTGAAGAGAACAGTGTCCATCTTCTCCACGTCAGTACTTTTTCTGCCTTTAAAGATCCTTACAGCGTCATACCTGAGATCATTCTGGTAGGGAGCTTTGAAGACCTCCACCACCGCTTCACCTATTGACACATAGTTGCGGTTTTTGCGTATTGTCTCACGGTAAAAGGCTGTCATATCATTGGCCACCAGGGGGTAATTGTCATTAAACCTGCTGATCACCTGTTCCATTATCTCTTCCGGCACAAGGGGCTTCACTATAACCTCCTTGATGGGGATCATCGCCTGCTCCAGTGCTATCACATTTCGCTGGCCATTGGTCTTCATCTCCTCTATGGCCATCACCCTGTTCTTGTATCCGATATATGAGAATTCGAGGTTCCCGGTTTCACCTTCAGGGACTTTGAGCGTGAACTCGCCATCGAGGTTGGTGATAGTTGATACATTATTACCCTGGACAGCGATGCTGGCAAAGACCAGAGGCTGGTTTGTCTCGGCGTCAATCACCCTGCCGCGGATTGTTATCACCTGCTGTTGCTCATTTTTCGGACTCTCTCCTGCTGCTGATGCTATGATTTCACCTGCAGGCATGAGGAAGAGCAGTGCCGAAGCTATTACGGTAAAAATGATTTTTGTTTTCATGTTATTTAATTTTTTGTGTGTAATCCGGATCATTGTTTCACTATAACGACCGGAAAACCCCTCTCTCCCCTATACATTGACAGGAAAAAATTGTTCATTTGCCTTTATGACGGCACTTCCATACCTGAATGCAAGTTACACTGTTTTTACTTATGCAGCGAAGAGGTATACCGGTATTTCAGCTGTCCCGCCGCCGCCTCCCGCGATAAGCGTTGAGCTGAGCAGCCGCTGTAACCTGGCCTGCCCGGAGTGTGTTACCGGAACAGGGATGCTCGCGCGAAGGAATGATTTCATCAGCACTGATCTGGCCGAGGAGATTGCGGAGCAATTGCGTGATCATCTGCTTTCAGTATGGCTCAGCTTCCAGGGTGAGCCGCTGTTACACCCCGATTTCTTCAGGATTGCAGGGTTCTTCAGGGGCATGAACCCCGTTATTGCCACCAACGGCCATTATCTTGACAGGGACAGATGCATCAGTCTGGCAGACTCTCCTCTGAAAAAAATCATCATCTCGTATGACGGATTGACCCCGGAAGCGTATATGCTTTACAGGAGGGGAGGTGATCATGCCCTGGTGACGGAAGGTATCAAAAGACTGGCTGCCACCATCAGGGCGAGGAACTCAAAGCTCAGGATAGTGATACAGTTCCTGTTTCACAGGGGTAATGAGCATGAGGCAAGCGCTGCCTCTGCCTTCGCCAGGTCAGTGGGGGCACACTTCAGGATCAAGACCATGCAGGTCCTTGACCCTGCCAGGGCCGGTCAGTGGATGCCGTCTGACCCGCGACGGTCACGCTACACAGCCGGCGGACAATCATGGAAGAGTGCTGCCTCTCCTCTCAGGGGCTGTACAAGGATGTGGTCCTCGGCAGTCATAACCACAGACGCCGACGTGGTGCCGTGCTGCTTCGACAAGAATGCAGCGCATGTGATGGGCAACCTGGGCACCAAATCATTTATGGACATATGGAGGAACGAAAAATACAGATCGTTCAGAAATATGGTGATGCAAAACCGCCGCCTTGTTGACATATGCAGTGATTGCCCGCAGGGTAGGAACCTTTTCTTCAGTGGCTGAAGGAATGTTTTTTGGAAGTTACACGGCATTTAGTACTTTTAAACAAACTTAACCGCAACCTATATGAAGATTCTTAAAGTCATTCTTACAGTCCTTGCAGTGATCATCGCCGTTGTTCTCATTGCAGGAGTAATAGCTGTTCCGGCACTTCGCAAATCAGGCCTGCCCGATCTCAACGGGGAGAAGGATCTTGCCGGCCTCACGGCCGAAGTCAGGGTTATACGCGATGAGCGCGGTGTGCCTCACATTTATGCGTCAAATGAACAGGATCTCTATTTCATGACCGGCTACATCACGGCCCAGGAGAGGCTCTGGCAGATGGATATGGTCAGGCATGCCACACAGGGAAGGCTCTCTGAACTGTTCAAGAGAGACATGTTTGAAACTGACATTTTCCTCAGGGCGCTGGGTATGCCGGGAAAGTCAAAACTGGTATTGGAAAGGGAAGATCCGGCCATCCTGGAGTCCCTCCAGGCATACGCCGGGGGTGTCAATGCCTGGATAGAACAATGCGGGAAGAAACTCCCTCCGGAATTCAGGGTGCTGGGATATACACCTGAGCCATGGACAACCACGGATATAACCAATATTATTGGCTTTATAGGATGGGATCTGGCATCATCAAATCTATCCGATGAAGTCAACAACTATAAGCTCGGCAGAAAGCTGGGTCCTGACAAAGCCTCGGAGCTTATTGCTGACTGGAACATGGTTGATGAGGTTGTCTTCCCGGAGTTCAGGCTTGATGATAAACTGATTGAAAAGGCTCTTGCAGCGGTCAGCTCTATGGATAAACTGGAGGAGCTGGGCATTGTCACCTTTTCGGGAAGCAATAACTGGGCCGTCTCCGGCAGCAGGAGCGAGACCGGCAAACCCATTCTGTCAAATGACATGCACCTTGGATTCAATGTGCCGGGATTCTGGATGCAGGTGCACCAGGTTATCCCCGGCAAGCTGAATGTGACGGGGGTGCTTTTCCCGGGAGAACCCTTTATCATTGCCGGACATAATGACAGAATAGCGTGGGGAATGACAAACCTGAGCGTTGATGATATTGACCTCTTTGTTGAGACGGTTGATTCCACAGGCCGTAATTATTTGTATAATGGTGAGTGGCTGCCCTTCAGGGAGGAGGAGCACCAGTTGAAAATGACCGATGACTCATCCCGGACGCACGTAATCAGATACACTCATCACGGACCGGTTATCTCGGAGATGCGGGGAATCAATGATGAGGTACTGACAATGTGCTGGTCAGGATATGACTACAGTGATGAAATAGAGGCAGTCTATCTGCTGAACAGGGCACACAACTGGGAGGAATTCCGGACAGCCCTCAGCCATTTCAGGTCAATAAGCCAGAATTTTGCATATGCAGATGTTGACGGAAATATCGGGCTTAACACCGGTGGCGGGATTCCAGTGAGAAAGGGCACCGGACTCCTTCCACGCAGGGGTGACACCGATGAGTATGAATGGAAAGGATATGTTCCGTTTGAACTGCTGCCCTCATCATTCAATCCGGAAGATGGATTTGTGTCATCAGCCAACCAGAGGACGGTGGATGAGAGCTACCCGTTCTTCATCAGCGGTGAGTTTACATTACCCTACCGTATCATGAGGATCAGGGAGATGGCTGCCGAGAAGGATATACTGAGCATAGATGATTTTAAGAGGATGATCACTGACAACTATTCATCCTATGCTGCTCTGATGACTCCTGTCATTCTTAAGGGAGCTGAGACAATTGACTCTCCTGCCGGGGATGAAAAGTATGCCCTGGATGAATTGAAGGAGTGGGATTATACAATGGACGCAACACTGGTTGCCCCGACGCTCTTTGAGTTCATCAGGGCAGAGATGGCCCGCCACATAATGCAGGATGAGCTGGATGAGCTTTATGGTTCGCCCATGGGGCGGCAGCATGATTTTTACCTGTACGGTATGATGAAGGAAGGGCCGGATGAGTGGATTGACAATGTTGACACACCGGAAAAGGAGACAATGGAAATGATAATCGCCCGGAGCATCAGATCTGCCCTTGACACCCTCACAGCCCTGCATGGTAAATACGGCGAGAACTGGCAATGGGGGAAAATCCACACCTTCACCCTTGAGCACCCGATGGGAGGGGTAAAGATCCTGGACAGGCTGTTGCGTCTCAACTCAAAGACCTACAATATCGGAGGAAGCTATCACACCGTGGCTCCCTATGCTTTCAGGGACAACCTGAAAACGGTGCACGGCGCTTCCGAGAGGCATATCTTTAATACGGCCGACTGGGATAAGTCGCTCACTGTCATACCTACCGGCACGTCAGGCATACCCGGCAGTCCGTTCTACCTTTCACAGACAGATACTTATGTGAACAACGGATTTTACAGTGAACCCTTCTCGGAGGAAGCGGTGGAGGCAGCGAAGAAGTACGAGATGATCTTCAGGCCGGGTGGCAGCAGATAGCTGGCCGATGTCATAACCAGTCCGCAAGCACCGGGCAATGAACATATTCCGGGAGGAGGTCACGACTGATAGACAGGCAGTCAGACGACTATTCTGGCAACCATGACCTTGCCGTTAAAGTATATGCGGGCCAGGTAGATGCCAGGTGCAAGGTTTCCGAGTTGAAGAATCAACTTCTCCCCGTAAGGGGTGAGGGTGTCCTGTAATACTATCCTGCCGGCAGTGTCAGCCAGCTCGATCCTTACCGAAGAGCACCTTACAAAGTTGTGTGATTCTATGCAGACATATCCGGCCGCAGGCTGTGGATAAACCTTCATTTCATTATCAGCTAAAGCCTCTGCCATGCTGTTCAGGATACTCAGTTTAAGATAGAATGTGCCCGTTGATCCACCGGCGCTTCCATCTACCTGTATCCAGTATTTCTGATTTGCAACAACATCAACAGAGGCGATTTGCGGATTATAATCAGTATCAGAGTAATCGTCATTGGCCGCTTCCAGCTTGTAGCTGCCTGCTAACAGGGCTGATTCTGAAACAGCGCTATAGATTGCAATCTGGTTATCAAAACCTGTTGATAAAAGTGATATCGTCTGGTTTGATACCGGTGTATAACTGAACCAGACACTGTGTTCAACTATGTCCTGCCCTGTGCCATATTCATCGCACCATGACATCTGTCCCGTACAGCTGCTGAATGGCGGTATGGGTTCATCCTGCTGCACCGTCGCACATCTGTTGGAAAAGGGACCTGAGGTACCTGAGGTTACAGGGCGTGCATTACTGATATTATCATTTGACTGTGCTTCAAGGGGGATTTTAATATCAAGCACCTCCTGGCATGTGCCGTGTATGCCTGTCAGCGTAATATCTATATCTGTGCTGCGCGTTAATCTTCTGCTGTCAAGCACTCTTATTACAGCCGGATTTGCGGTGTTGTTTTCTATATAGAAAAGGTTTTGTGATTCGTCGGAGAGAGCCCATAGCCAGGCGTAAGCGCCATATGCATGAAGCGTAAGCCCGGAGAAGGAGTTGATACATGAATCTGCAAGTCCCAGGGGAACGGCCCGCAGTGAAAGTTCAGAACCTGCTGCGATAAATTCACCCACGGTGGTCTCCTTTTCACCCGCGGCGTTGGCAGCTTTCAGTGATACGGTGTAGTTTCCTTCCATAAGGAAGGATACTTTCGGTGAAGGTGATGAGGAGTCCGTACCCTCACTGTAGCTTACAGCAGAGGGCGTGAAGGACCATTGCCATCCCGTAGGTTCAAATGCCGAAAATCCTGTAAGCTCTACCGGTGTATTGGTGCATACCTGCGCGATTTGAGTTGCGAACTGGGGATCAGGCAGGTTTGTCGGAGGGTAGTAACCTTCAAGCGACATCATCCCTGTTCCGTCAGGGTCAAGAAATGACTTCAGTGGAGGGAAACCAATGTTTGGATGATTCCATGAGTAGACAAGTCTTCCGAAATAATCAATCTCTGATCCGCCGTGCAGTTGACCGGTAATTTTTTTATTGTGATCAAAAAGAGGTGCACCGGATGAGCCTGATGAGGTTACTCCCTCATTAAAGACAACTTCCCAGTGAGTTCCTGATGGTGAGGTGGTGCCACCCTCCCAGGTAAGCGGTTCCCATTTGGTTGCCGGGGGGTCGAAGTCCCTGGCCAGTTTTTTCGCTCTGCCTCCCGGATGATGTATGCATGCCGAGTTCTGAGGCGGAGTCTCTTCGATGCTCCAGCCTGCATAATATGGATTATATGATATAGGGATATTCCGGTCAAATTCCAGCAGAGAATAGTCTGAGTCAGTACCGGTGGTCATCAGTGACGATCCGGAGATAGTCTGCTTCGGATCAAGGATTTGCTGAGTGCAGGCAGCCTCTTCATAATTGAAGTAGGCAACAATAGTGGCAGCTTCCTTAATTGTATTAATACAATGAGCAGCGGTAAGCAGGTATGGTTTCAGGGATTGGCCGGCAGAGTTGATCAGAGCTCCGGAGCAGAGGTAACTATAGGTGCCGTCATTAAACGTGTACCTGCAGACAGCATGTTTTTCATTCTGGAGAGAGATGCCTTCAATGCAATTGATGCCTATAAAGCCGTCTTTATCAGTGTTTCCGGATTTGGGTACAAGAATGTCAATGAATGCCTGTCCTATCTGGCCGACAACTACTTCTCCCGCAAAGGGAGCATCGGCAGGTTCATAATACTCTATTATTACATGATCTCCGCGAAAATCACCTGTAACGAAGAGCAGTTCCTCAGTGATGTTATAGTCGGTAAATGCCCCCTTTATGTCCGAGTACGAATCGTTATACAGGAAGAGCCTGGCTCCTTCAGGGACAAGGTATTTGCTGAAGATCACCTGTAGTGATTTTCCTGCGGGGGAATTGATCCTGTACTGCCAGATGGTGCCTCCCTCCTCCAGTCTGGTCATGGAACCTTCCTTTTTTAAGTCGATTTCAACTTCCTCCAGCACGGCGTACATGAGAGGCAGTCTGTCAGCTCCATTGTGAAGGGTGAGAGTTGACGTGTCACGTATGCTCAGGTTGCGGGATGCGATCACGGCACTGCTCTTTGTTGCTGAGGTCTTGAATGAGGGTGGCAGTCCGCCCTCAGATACCTGCGCTGCAATACAAAGGGTCAGGGCAGATGCTATTAGTGAAAGAAAGGCTTTTTTCATTTCAGGCCCGGGGCAGGAGCAGATAAGTAAAAAATGTCAGTGAGGATTTTCAGACGGTCATGATCTCTTTTTCCTTGGCTTCAACAATCTTGTCAACCCTGGCTATGTGCTTGTCAGTCATCTCCTGGATCAGTTTTTCGCCATTTTTCTCTTCATCCTCGGGCAGCCCCTCCTTGAGCAGTGTTCTGAGCTCGTCAAGGAACCATTTACGGCCTGATCTGATGCTGATCTTGGCTGTTTCGCCCTCCTGTTTTACCTGTTTCACCAGTTGCTGGCGTCTCTCTTCTGTCAGCGGAGGTACGTTTATCCGGATGACCTCGCCGTTATTGATGGGGGTCATGCCTATGTTGGCAGCAAGGATAGCTTTTTCAATAAGGCCAAGCATATTCTTTTCCCACGGCTGAACAAGAATGCTCTTGGCGTCAGGTGTATTGATATTTGATACCTGTGCCAGCGGGGTCATTGTGCCATAGTATTCAACGGATATTCCGTCAAGCAGCAACGGGTTGGCGCGGCCGGCGCGAAGATGTGAGAGTTCATACTCCAGGTGTTGGACGGCTTTGTCCATCCGCTCTTCCGCTTCATCCCTGAAAAGTTCCAGTTCTTCAGTCATGTGGTTATTGATTATTCTGATAGTGGCAAATGTAAACAAATCTTTTCAGAGAGTTATGAGTGTGCCGCACTTGCTGCCTTCAACCACAGCCCGGAGGTTGCCTTCCCTGTTCATATCAAAGACAATCAGGGGCATGCCGTTCTCACTGCACATGGAGAAGGCGGTCTGGTCCATCACTCTCAGCCTTTTTTCAATTGCTTCAGAGAAAGTAAGGGTTTCATACCTGGCCGCAGAGCGATCTTTCTCCGGATCAGCCGTATAGACCCCATCCACACGTGTTCCCTTGAGCAGCACATCACAGTTCAGCTCTACGGCACGCAGTGCGGCAGCGGTATCTGTGGTGAAGAAAGGATTTCCCGTTCCGCCGGCGAGGATGGATACGCAACCACAGTCAAGGGCCGAAGAGGCCTTGTCACGGCTGTAGAGCTCACCAACCGGCTCCATGCGGATTGAGGTGAACACCTTTACATTGCATCCGGCATTTGCCAGGAAACTCTCCAGGGCCAGACTGTTGATCACAGTGGCAAGCATGCCCATCTGGTCTCCCTTAACCCTGTCATAACCGTCACCGGTGCTTCCCAGCCCCCGGAATATGTTACCTCCGCCAATGACTATTGCCACCTGACATCCTGCATCAACAATATCCCTTATCTGCCTGGCATAGCCTGTCAGTACTGTGGCATCAATACCCGTTCCATCAGGACCGCCGGCCGACTCTCCGCTGAGCTTGAGCAGTATTCTTTTATACTTCATTACAACATTCTCTTTTTATGATGGTAACGAAATTAGCAAAAAATGTGCCCGAACAAAAGGGGCGAAAGGAAAAAAGAAAGCGACACCCCTCTGAGGAATGCCGCTTCATGCTTTTAAAAATCCTTTAACCTGCCTGCTACTTCTTGCCCAGAGTATCAGTCCTGAAGAGGTAGTAGAGAGGGCATGTGCGCGTTAACGCTGTCAGTACCAGGATGATTGCAAGAATAATAAAGATCAGTCCCAGCAACTTGCCCACGCCAATAAAGTAGAGGATTACCAGCAGTGCCGCCAGCACCAGCCTGACAATCATGTCAGTTTTACCGATGTTCTTTTTCATAGGTCATTTTTATTTTAGGGTTACAATTTACTAATTATTTATCATATTCTAACTTTGTTTCCTCACAGAGGAAGCGGGGGGCAGCCGCAAAACAGAAACGACGCCAGCGGGGCGTCGTTTCAATATATCGGGTCTGTTTATGTTCAGACATTAAGTGTATAGCGGGCAAACCCGGTAGCCTTAAGGCCCTTATCAGAATTCTCGAGGTACTGTCTGACGGTGAGCTTGCTCTCCTTGATGAACTCCTGGTTCATAAGGGTGCTCTCCTTGAAGAACTTATTCAACTTGCCCTGTGCTATCTTCTCCAGCATCTCCTCAGGCTTGCCTTCACGGCGTGCCTGTTCCCTGGCGATCTCAAGCTCCTGGGCAAGGATCTTCTCAGGTACGTCCTCTTTGTCAAGAGAGACGGGACTCATGGCTGCAACCTGCATGGCCACATCCTTGTATACCTGCTGGTCAATTCCTGCCTTGTTGAAACCCACCAGCGTGGCGAGTTTATTACCGGGGTGGATATATGCCTGTACTGCAGTAGCATTGATGGCGGCAAAATAAGAGAGTTCGAACTTCTCACCGGTGATACCGCTCTTTTCAAGAACGAGGTCGGTTGCCTTTTTGCCTTCAACTATTAAATTCTTAAGTCCTTCAAGATCAGCAGGAGCTGAACTAAGGGCTGCATCAAGGATTTTGTTTCCGAGTGTAATGAAGTCAGCGTTCTTTGCCACGAAATCGGTCTCGCAATTAAGAGCTATCATCATCCCGGTTTTGCCGTCTGCTGTTGTTTTTGCCAGTACTACACCTTCAGTAGCTTCGCGGTCAGCGCGCTTGTTGGCGATAGCCTGACCTCTCTTACGGATTAACTCCTGAGCTTTCTCAAAATCTCCGGCCGCCTCTTGCAGGGCCTTCTTGCAGTCCATCATGCCGGCGCCTGTCAATCTTCTCAGTTTGGCGACATCGGCTGCGCTTATATTTGACATTGTATAAAAAGTGTTTAATGGTTGTTTCTATTCTTCTTCCTCTTCGGTAGTCTCCTCTTCAGCCACCTCGGCTTTTTCGGCTATTTCCTCTGCCGGGCTCTCAGCCTTCACCTCGGGCTGCTCCTCCTCATAATCCGCAGCCTTGAATTTGCTTTTGCGTGATCCTTCCGGCATCTCCTCCCTGTCAGCCTGGGCATTGTCCTTGTCCTTCTCTGCCTTACGCTCGTTGAGACCTTCGGCGATAGCCTGGCACATAAGCTCAATCACCAGTGAGATTGACTTGGCCGCGTCATCATTTGCAGGAATCACGAAGTCAATGTCTGACGGATCCGAATTGGTGTCAACCATTGCAAATACAGGTATTCCCAGTCTTTTAGCCTCGTGCACTGCAATATGTTCCTTGCACACGTCTATCACGAACAGCGCTGAAGGCTGGCGGGTCATGTCGGCTATTGAACCCAGGTTCTTTTCAAGCTTGGCTCTCTGGCGGGTTATCTGCAGTTTTTCCCTCTTGGAGAGGTTGTCAAATGTACCGTCAGTAGCCATTTTATCTATTGATCCCATCTTCTTTACCGCCTTGCGGATAGTAGGGAAGTTGGTGAGCATTCCACCCGGCCATCTTTCGGTCACGTATGGCATATTAACCGCTCCTACCTTTTCGGAAACGATCTCTTTAGCCTGCTTCTTGGTAGCCACGAAGAGCACCTTGCGTCCGGATTTGGCTATCTGCTTCAGGGCAGCTGCAGCCTCGTCAATCTTGATGACGGTTTTTTCAAGGTCAATAATGTGAATGCCGTTGCGCTCCATGAAAATATAGGGAGCCATGGCCGGGTTCCATTTTCTCTTCAGGTGTCCGAAGTGTACACCGGCATCCAGTAATTCTTTGAAATTGGTTCTTGACATTTTAAATCTGTTGTTAAGTTTACGTTCTGTGAAGTCAATTGCAGAGTAGTTCCTTTGCGGGAAGTCAATGCAATTTAGATACTAAACCTGCATCTATAATTAATTGCTGTTGAACTCCTAACGCTTGCTGAACTGGAATCTCTTGCGTGCCTTGGGCCTGCCGGGCTTCTTCCTTTCAACCTCGCGCGGATCACGCGTTGTGAAACCTTCAGCCTTCAGCAAGGGCTTGAACTCCGGATCAACCTTGATCAGAGCCCTGGAAATAGCAAGACGTACCGCCTCTGCCTGACCTTTGAATCCACCGCCGTCAAGAGTGACATTGATGTCATATTTGTCGGCAACATTGAGAAGGTTGAGAGGCTGGAGGACGACATACTGCAGGATCTCATTCGGGAAATACTCCTTGTACTCCCTCTCATTGATCGTGATCTGTCCCTTGCCATCGCTCAGGTAAATCCTTGCAACAGCCGCTTTCCTTCTTCCGATAGCGTTGATAACTTCCATGTTTCTTACTTAATGGTTTTTAAATCGATTAGTTTGGGTTGCTGGGCCTCGTGCTTGTGTTCCGGGCCTTCATACACATAAAGGTTCCTGAAGATGGCGCTTCCAAGTCTGTTTTTCGGGAGCATACCCTTCACGGCGTATTCAACCATCCGTGTCGGTTGCTTCTTCATCAGCGTGTCAGCCTTGACGATCCTCTGGCCTCCGGGATAACCGGTGTGCCTGATGTACTCCTTGTCAGTCATCTTTGCTCCCGTCAGCGTAACTTTTTCTGCATTGATAACTATGACGTTATCACCGCAGTCAACATGAGGCGTGAAGCTTGGCTTGTGCTTCCCCCTCAGCATCAGGGCCACAACAGATGCCAGACGCCCGAGTGTCTGACCCTCCGCATCTACAAGTACCCACTCTTTCTCAACAGTCGCCTTGTTGGCTGAAACTGTCTTGTAACTTAAGGTGTTCACTTTGTACTAAGGTTTTGTTTATTAATGATTTTTTAAAATAAAAACCCCATTTTTGGGGTCTGCAAAAATACAACATATTTTTATTACCGGCAATATGTTGTACTTTTAATTTCTTTAATATCCGTATGTTCAGCAGACGCGTCCATCAGAACATCTATTTGATATGCCTCCTCCTGGCCGCTTTCCTGATGTCCGTCTCGGTCTGGCTCCTCTCAGCAGTATCAATTGCCATGTCAGCAAACTGGTTGCTTGAAGGAGATTACCGCCGCAAATATAGAACTTTTAAATCCAACCACAGGGCTGTCATCCTGCTGATGCTGTTCGCCATGTATCTTCTATGGCTGCTTAACACGGCTGATCTCATCGGGGCTATCGGTGAGCTGAAGGTCAGGTTGCCGCTGTTATTCTTCCCGGTGGTGCTGGGTTCATCTGTGAGACCCGGCCCCCGGACATTACGTCTGGTATTGCTCTCCTTTATCGCCGGATGCATTGTAGCCACCGTTGCGGGCATACTGGCCCTGACCGGCGTGCTGCAGGTGGAGATCAGCAACCCGCGTGACCTGGCGCTGTTCGTTCCTTCAATAAGACTCTCCATACTGCTTTGTTTTGCCATCTTCTCATCTCTGTGGCTTATCATGGCTGACCGTGCCGGCCGGACCCTTCACGGCAGCAAGGGATCCGTAACAGGCAGTGAAGCAGCCACTGCCGGCAAAGAAATGAAGTCAACATTGCACGGTGTGGTCTGTTCCGGCCGTGAAGGGGACTCCCGGGGCGGAGAGGCCCTCTCTGCCGTCAATGAAATGGCTTTCACGGGAAGCGATCTGACATTTACCGGAAGGTTGTGGGCTATGCTGAGCTCACCCCGGACCACGCTTAGCGTGAGCCTTGCCGTGGCGGCCGCAATGATGTCATGGTTTCTCTTCAGGCTCCTCTCGGTGACGGGGATAATTCTCTTTGACGTTTTGCTCGTGATGACCGGGATATATATGGTTGCTGCCTGCAAAAAAATCTTTGCCGGGTTGTTACTCCTGGCTGCGGCCGCCACGGTGACAGCAGCGGGCCTGATACTGTTCCATTCTGCAACCCACTCAGTCAATCACCCGTCCGATCCCCTGCTGAATGACGCACTGAGTGTTACGGCCTCAGGCAATAGTTATACCCATTATCCAGAGGAAACACTGATGGAGAACGGCTACCTGGTATGGATGAATGTTTGTGAAGAGGAACTGCGGAAGGAGTGGAACAAAAGAAGCGGCATGGATTATGACGGACCTGATTCTGAAGGTAATGAACTGCGTGTGACGCTCATAAGATACCTCACCTTCCTGGGAATGACTAAAGACTCTGCTGCGGTGGCTACCCTCACGGAAAGAGATATCTCCAACATTGAAGGAGGGTTTGCCAATCCGCTCTACGCAAGGAAAGGCAGTCCGCGTGCAAGGGCTTATGAACTGGCCTGGGAGCTGCACCGTGCCTCCGGCGGAGCGAATCCCTCGGGTCACTCGCTCACACAGCGCCCTGAATTTTACAGGGCGGCGTTTGGTATTATCAGGAAGTACCCGTGGTGCGGGGTAGGGACGGGCGACGTGGCCGGAGCCTTCAGTGATGAATATTCATCAAATGCAACACCGCTGACAGGGGAATACCGGCTGCGAGCGCATAACCAGTACCTCACCTTCGCTGTTACCTTTGGCATTCCGGGCATGATGCTGGCTGTGGCAATGATCGTGATACCCTGGCTCACAAGTAGATACAGGAGGTCATACCTGTTCCTGCTCTTCATGATTGTCATTCTTGTCACAATGTTTAATGATGATACGTTCAGTTCATTTACCGGAGCAGCATTCTTTTCTTATTTTTACACCCTGTTAATTGTCACCTGTAACAATAATGAAACTCAAACAAGGGGAGAGGAAATTTCTTGAGATGGCTATCCGTAAAGCTGAAGAAAACATGTCTGACGGTGGTGGTCCTTTTGGGGCAGTGATAGTCAGAGACAGCAAAGTAGTGGCCTGTTCGGGAAACAGGGTTGTGCCCGGGCATGATCCTACGGCCCATGCTGAGGTGATGGCCATCAGAATGGCGGCTGCGGCGGCAGACACACATGATCTCAGTGACTGTGTTATCTATGCATCATGTGAGCCCTGTCCCATGTGCCTCGGTGCCATCTACTGGGCCGGCATAAGACGGGTGGTTTATGCATCTGACAGGTACCGGGCGGCTGCGGCGGGGTTCAATGACAACCATATCTACCAGGAGCTGTCACTTGAAAACAGTGAGCGCACCATTGCCATGGTCCGTGGCCTTACAAGGGAAGGCAACAGGATTTTCAGGCTGTGGGAGGATCTTCCGGATAAAGTACCATATTAATGTAGCGGTGATGCCCAGAGTTGACAGGACTTTCTTTTTAGACGATGCGGTGACCATAGCCCGTAGGCTGCCAGGTATGGAGATGGTTGTAA
This sequence comes from uncultured Rikenella sp., assembly GCA_964627825.1. GTDB lineage: Bacteria > Bacteroidota > Bacteroidia > Bacteroidales > VadinHA17 > SR-FBR-E99. The sequence goes on from CAZVLJ010000037.1 coordinate 18,773, forward strand.
AAACCGGAGACAGAGCCGGAAGATATATGATAACTGAGACGGAGGCTTATATCGGCGACGGCGACAGGGCATGTCACGCCAGCAAGGGCAGGACGGCAAGAACGGAACCAATGTTTATGGAGGGAGGTCATCTTTATATTTACTTTGTATACGGTATGCACTGGATGCTTAATGTGGTTACCGGCCCGGCAGGCCACCCGGAGGCTGTGCTGATCAGGGGTGTATCACATTATCCGGGGCCGGGGCGTGTCACCAGTGGGCTGGGCATAGACAGTTCATTCAACAGGGAGGACCTGACATTGTCAGACAGGATATGGATTGAGGAGACAGGGTTCAGCCCGGAGCTTGTTGCGGGGCCACGAGTGGGCATAGCATATGCAGGTGAGCCCTGGGTAAGCAAACCGTGGCGTTTTGTAATAAGGAACGAAAAGGAGAAACAATGACAAAAGGATTCAGACTATGGAATAACCTTACGGGGTGGGCAGTATTTGCCATATCACTCCTGGTTTATCTGCTGACAATCGAACCCACTGTCAGCTTCTGGGACTGCGGAGAGTTTATTCTCTGCTCCTACAGGCTGGAGGTGGGCCATCCTCCAGGCGCTCCCTTCTTTCTTCTGCTGGGACGGTTCTTTTCCATCTTTGCCGGGGGTGACACCTCGAAGGTGGCAATGATGGTCAACATCCTTTCAGCCTTTGCCAGTGCATTTACAATTCTCTTTCTTTTCTGGACCATCACCAGGCTCATACGCCTGGCTACGGGTGACAATGAGAGCGTCAGCGGCGGAAGGGCTTTTGCCATCCTCGGGGCAGGCATTGCAGGAGCCCTTGCCTATGCCTTCTCTGATACCTTCTGGTTCTCGGCAGTGGAAGGGGAGGTCTATGGCACCAGCTCACTCTTCACCGCCGCGGTATTCTGGGCCATGCTCCGCTGGTATGACGAGGCGGATGACCCTCACTCCGGCAGATGGATCATACTGATTGCATACCTCATGGGACTATCCATAGGGGTGCACCTGCTGAACCTCCTCGCCCTTCCGGTGATAGTCCTGCTGTGGTACTTCAGAAAACACACCACCACCACCAAAGGCGTTATCACTGCACTGCTTGCCGGATTCCTGATCCTTGGCGTGCTTAACTTCATCTTTGTCCCCGGAGTGGCAAAGGTAGCAGGCTGGTTCGAGCTCTTCTTCGTTAATACCCTGGGTATGCCTTATAACACCGGACTCTATATCTACCTCGTGATCCTGACAGGGCTGATAGTGACAGGTATATGGTATTCGATGAAAAAGGGAAGAAAAGTGCTCAACTTCGTGATGACAGTGATAGCAGTCCTGATGCTGGGTTACTCCTCCTTCGCCCTGATTATAATAAGGGCAAACGCCCATCCGCCAATGAATCAGAATGATCCTTCGGATGTCTTTTCATTCATTTATTACATCAACAGGTCCCAATATCCCCGTGCACCATTTCTCTATGGCCATTATTATTCGGCACCGGTGACGGGCTTAAAGAAGAAGGTGAGCGGATACAATAAGAAAAATGGCCGGTATGAGCCATACTATTTGACTGATTACAGGTATGACAAACGGTTCATGACCCTGTTCCCCCGCATGTACAGCACTGATCCGGATCATATAAGACAATATGAGTACTGGGGAAATATCAAGGGGAAAAAGGTTACCATCAGGTCAGGAGGTGGAAGTGAACAGGTTATTATTCCCACCTTCGGCGAGAACCTCAGGTTCTTCTTCAGGTACCAGGTGGGGGTGATGTACATGAGGTACTTCATGTGGAATTTCTCAGGCAGGCAGAATGATATTCAGGGCAACGGCAACGTCATGGACGGCAACTGGATATCGGGAATTCCCTTCATTGACAATCCAAGGCTGGGTGATCAGTCGCTCCTCCCGGAGGGAAACAGGAATAATCCGGCCCGCAATACCTATTACCTGCTGCCACTGCTAGCCGGTCTGGCCGGCATATGGTGGCATTACAGACGTGACGGGAAGGGACTGACGATGGTGGTTGTCCTGTTCCTTATGACCGGCCTGGCCATTGTGACATACCTTAACCAATACCCGAGTCAGCCCAGGGAGAGAGACTACGCATATGCAGGCTCATTCTATGCATTTGCCATCTGGATAGGCATGAGCATCATGATGATCTATGACCTGCTGAGAAGGTTCATAAAAGAGTATCCCGCTGCTGTCATACCATCGGCAGTGATAGTGGCAGCCGTACCTCTGCTGATGCTTATTCGCAACTATGATGACCATGACCGTTCTGACAGGTACACAGCAAGGGATATTGCCTCCAACTACCTGGCCTCAGTGGATCAGAATGCGGTGCTGCTCACCTATGGCGACAATGACTCATTTCCTCTTTGGTACATACAGGATGTGGAGGGATATCGTACTGATGTACGCGTTGCCAACCTGAGCTACCTGCAGAGTGGTTTCTATATTGAGACAATGAGCCGTAAGGCATTTGAGTCGGACCCGCTGCCCTTCACCCTTCCTTATGAGAAGTATATTGAAGGCGAGCGCGTGCAGCTGCCCGTTGAGGAGCGGATCAAAGAGCCGACACCCCTACGAATGGTTATTGAATTTGCAGGCTCGGATGACCCGAAGGCAAAGATAGATTTCTCCGGCCGTGGTGATTATTTCAATTACATTCCTGTCAGTGAGTTCATTGTTGATGTTGATTCGGCCCACGTGATTGCCACGGGAGCGGTTAGGCCCTATCATGCCGGCCGGATGCTTAAACCTATGATATGGAGGTTTTCAAACAACATAGCTATCAAGGATGACCTTGCAGTGATGGATTTTATGGCCGGCAACAACTGGGAACGGCCGCTCTATTACTCTGTCACGGTACCTGCCTCCACCTATATAGGACTCGAAGATTTCTTTGTATTGGAGGGTATGGCTTACAGAGTCAGCCCGATCAGCATTGATACCCCGCAGCCCGGAGAGACAGGAATGGTGGATACGCAGGAGATGTATGAGAATATGATGACCAACTTCCGGTGGGGTAATGCAGAAAAGGAAGGAGTCTATCTTGATGAGAACAACCGCCGCATGTTTGACGTCTTCCGTCGTCAGTTTGCCAAACTGGCCAAGGCACTGGCGGCTGAGGGAGACACCGTGAAAGCGATAGCTGCCATTGAAAAGGGACTGGCTATTGTTCCGCCGGAAAAGATGCCATTTGATTATTTCAGTTGTGACCTGGCTGAGGCCCTTGCCATGGCAGGGAAGAAGGAGGAGGCTGAGAAACTCTTTCGTGAGATAATTGATAATTCACTTGCTTCGCTGGGCTTTATTGCCGCACTGCCCGACAACAGATTATACGGGCTGGAATTCAATACTTCCGTATCACTGCAGGCACTGTTTGACATCTACAGGCATGCCACACGGTTCGGCATGACAGAGCTGGCAGAGACAGCCTCTGCCGGGCTTAACCGGTATTATGGAGAAGTGCCTGTACGATGATAAGGAATTACCGCAGACCATTTCCGGCGGCCATCATCTACCCTGATGCAATTTATGCAATCAGGAGCAGCGGACGGAAGCTTTACCTGACCTTTGACGATGGACCTGACGAGGCGTCCACCCCCGGGATACTTGATATACTCAAATCTCACAAGGTAAAGGCTACCTTCTTCTGCACCGGAAGCCGGGTGAGTGGTGCCCCGGGTCTTTTCGCCAGGATGGTTGCCGAAGGTCATACAATAGGCAACCACGGCTACAGCCACCTGAACGGGCTCAAGACCCCTGTTCGCACATATTGTTCTGATGTTTTCAAGGGAAGGGACATAACATGCAGCAATCTCTTCAGGCCGCCATACGGCAGGCTGCGGGTAAGGCAGTACAGGATCATTGAGCGGACGATGCAGGTTGTTTTCTGGGATGTGATGCCATATGACTTTGACCCCGGTATCACTGCCAATGAATCCTATAACATACTTTTGAAAAAGATCAGACCCGGATCGGTAATTGTACTACATGACAAACCGTCGAGCAGTGCCCTCGAATACCTTGACCGTTTCCTGGAAAAGGCACTCTCTGAGGGTTATTCATTCGGGTTAGTTGACGAATATTCGCATCACGACTGATTTTTTTCATCCTAAATACTATTTTTGAAAGGGGAAAGAAACCTGTAACATGAATATCCTGATACTCGGGTCCGGAGGCCGCGAACATGCGATTACCTGGAAACTGGCGCAGAGCAGCAGGCCGCTGAAGCTCTTCGTTGCTCCCGGCAATCCCGGCACCTCATCCATTGCCTCAAATGTTCACATTGACCCTCTCGACTTTCAGGGTGTTCGTTCAGCCATCATTGAAAACAGAATAGGAATGGTGGTGGTAGGTCCGGAAGCCCCTCTCACAGAAGGAATTACTGACTTTATAGAGAATGACCCTGCCCTTGCGGGTGTTGCTGTAATCGGCCCCGGCAGGGCAGGCGCAACGCTTGAGGGAAGCAAGGATTTTGCCAAGCGGTTCATGATGAGGCACTGCATCCCTACAGCAGCATATGAGACTTTCACCCCTGATACTGTTGATGAGGCCTGCATGTTCATGCGTGGCCTTCAGCCCCCTTATGTTTTGAAAGCCGACGGGTTGGCAGCAGGAAAGGGGGTCCTTATCATCAATGAGTTTGACGAGGCTGTAAGTGAGCTTAAGTCGATGCTCGGAGGCCGGTTCGGGGCAGCCGGAAGTAAGGTGGTCATAGAGGAGTACCTGAAAGGCGTGGAGATGTCAGCATTTGTGATCACTGACGGCATCACATACAGGATACTCCCGGAGGCTAAGGATTATAAACGCATAGGCGAAGGTGACACAGGAAAGAACACAGGAGGGATGGGTGCAGTATCACCTGTACCGTTTGCCACTCCCTCTTTCATGTCCAAAGTGGAGGAACGGATAATAAGACCTACGGTGGAGGGCCTCAGGGCTGAGGGGATAGATTACAGGGGCTTCATCTTCTTCGGCCTGATGAACGTGGATGGAGATCCGTTCGTCATTGAATATAATGCCCGTCTTGGTGATCCCGAGAGCGAGGTAATCCTCCCCCGCATAGGGAGTGATCTCTATGACCTTCTTGAAGGTGTGGCCCGTCATGATCTTGGTACACGTGAGATGATCATTTCCCCGGAGACAATGGTGACGGTGATGATGGTCTCCGGAGGATACCCTGACGGTTACCGAAAAGGATACCCAATCTCGGGTATGGAGAAAATAAAGGAGAGTACTGTCTTTCATGCCGGGACGGCAATGGTTGACGGGCATCTCTCCACCTCCGGAGGCCGGGTGCTTGCCGTCACCTCAGGGGGCAGCACCCTGGCAGAGGCCCTGGCAGTGAGTTACCGGTCAATAGGGGCGATCACATTTGAAGGTATGAACTACCGCAGAGACATTGGCTTTGACCTGAAAAACCGGGAGGGATGATCAGATTCTTCAGGGGATCAGGAGCGGGACCGGTTCTTCTGCTGATACTTGCAGCCTCAGCATTGTGGATCGGGTATATCATCAGACCACCACAGCTTACTCTGACTGCTGACAGCCTGCAGATGCCGCTGTGGAGTATGATAACGCAGGCAATGTCAGGCTCACCCCTGATGGCAGTTTTAGTCTCCTTTGTACTTCTGCTGGCAGTGGCCATAATGATGATCAGGTTCAATACCGCAATCTTTTTCATTCCCCGCCGCACGGTCCTGCCTGCTCTTCTTTACGTCCTTCTTTATTCGGTTTTTCCCGGTGAGATGATAATGAATCCCGCCCTTCCCGCATCATTGCTTATAGTGGCGGGTGTCTGGAGAATGATCACTTCCTACCGTGTGAATGGTATGACATACAAGTTTTTTGATGCTGCCCTGCTGATATCATCTGCCGGACTCATCTATGCCGGATCAGTGTGGCTCGTCCTCCTTGTCTTTATCGGTGCCCTTGTCCTGCGCAGTCCCGATGTGCGTGAACTGGTCCTGGCGCTGGTGGGAGCGCTGCTGCCATGGATAGTAATGTATGCCGTCTGGTACATCACCGGGGGATTCCCGGGAGAACTGACAGAGATCATTCGTCATAATCTTTTTGACCAGGTACCATCAGTTTACTGGAGCCGTGCCCTGGTGATACTGCTGATTATTGCGGGCCTGAATTTCATTCCCTCGCTATTCTCACTTCTGAGGGATATGCCCACATACAAGATCAGGTCACGCAAGACATGGGAACTACTCATATGGATGATTGTGATCTGTGCCGTGGCTATTGGATTTGTACCTGCCGTCTCGGCTGAAATGGCTGGTGTGGCTGTTGTTCCGGTGTCGTTTATTATAGCCAATTACATGACTTTCACCCGGCGGCTGGCGGTTGTCGAGATGCTGTTCTGGCTGATGGTAATAATGCTTGTTGTGGCCCGCATGTGGCCCTACTGATCAGCGTATCATACAGACAACTCCCACTCCGGATCCCTGCTCTCCGTTCACAAAGCCGTACCATAGGGTATAAAGCCCCGTCTTGTTACAGATAAAGTCTATTGAGTTGTATTCTTTTCCTGTACTGCTGTCATAGGATGAGATGAGTTCCTTTCCCTGGTCGTAGATTGTGATTGTAAGCTCTCCTTTGGAGCCCGGGGCATTGCATATAGAGAACCTGTACTTCATGTTTTTCATCAGGTACATGCTGGCCTTATATACTGGTGCAGCAGCATCACTGGCGGCTTTGGGAAGCTGTATGCGAAAATCCTTCAGGTAGGTTGTGTTTTCACCGGCTGAAAGAACACAACTGCTTACCAGATCATCAGTTGCAGGCTGACCCTCCGCCGCGGCGGGCAGGAGCATCAGAGCAAGGAGCAAGATGAAGAACCTGCATTTCATATTATTTGCCGGATATTAGTTTGTTTCTGACTTCTTTTGACATCTCAGCTATCTCCGTCAGCTGGCTGTCACTCATCTCAACAATGCTTTCCTCATGCTGAACTATCACCAACCGGCCATCCTCCTCCAACGTCTCCGGCTCACCAAGCCTGTATGATACTTTCACACCGGCGTACTTTTCATTCAGTCCCTCCATCATTCTGTACAGTGAGCCATACTCTTCACCGCTGTCGCGGTAAGGCCCCAGAAGCATGAGCAGGTCTCCGAGGATCACTTTCTGTTCGCCAATGCGGTCTCTCAGGATAATGTTGTCATTGGTCAGCGCCACCTGTGTGGCAAGGTACTGACCCTCAATCCATACGCCGGCAATCATCAGTGCCGAGATTGAACCCCGGTTATTTTCTCTCAGGTACCTGTCAATCTGGTTGTATGAATTGACAGACAGAAACAGCAGTGAATCAAGATTGGTTTTGCTGACAGAGAGCCTTTTCAGTGTTTCAAAATCGAAGTATTGCCCCACCCTTAAACCGTCTGCCAGCCTTTTGATGGTTGATAGAACATCAATGGAATTGCCGGTTTTTTCGTAGATATTGAGGTAACCCAGATCAGTGCCATAGATGCCCAGCATTACCGCTTTCTGGGAATTGGTGGTAAGCCTGTCAGCTTCGTGTGTGGGAGCCAGGTATCCGGCAGAGAATGGCACCTGCATTGACTGGAGGATGGATGCTATCTCTACAGGTGAGGCTATATTCTGTACTATATCTGCCACAGCTTCCTCACTAAGCTTTTCTGCTTCTCCTACCGGTACCGAGTCAGCCACGGGAAAGCCAGGACCGCCCTGGCGCATGCTGCTGTTCCCGCATGAGCATACAAACACCAGCAGTATCACTGCCGGGATCTTTATTATTATCCCTGTCATCAGACGATTGTGTTGATATACTAACTTAAGAATAGTGGTCATTATTGATCAGCTCTCCATTTTTTTCTGAATCCGGTTTCTCCAAAAAACAGAATGATCCGCCTCAGTGCCTCAGTGTGCAACAAGATGTACAGAACAATGATGGAGGAGAGGACAAGGAGTATATTGAACCTGAAGGTGTCTACCCTGTATCCCATGAACCTCTTCACCGGCGCCATGAAATGGGTACGGAAACCCAAAGATCCTGACGAGGCCGGTTCCAGGTAAATTAGATCCGCATTCTGAATGAGTCTGTCCCTGAATTCAAGCATTTTGTTCTTTTCGTAAACCTTCCTGACAATATCTTCAAGCTTGTCATTATGATAACTATTATATAACAGATCCAGGGCCATTTTATTGCTGCTTATGTAATTATCCAGGCTCATGTCAGCAAGGTGGCTCAGCCTCCTGTATTCGTTGTCAGCCCGGTTGAGCCACAGAGCAAGCCTGTCAGCAAGATTTTCAGTGAAAAGTTCCGGAGTAATGGAGTCAGCACCACCAAAGGGTTCAATCACTCCGCTGGCGCCAAGAACGGCTGTTTCATTCCTGAGCAGGTTAATCTCACTCTCGTCTCTCATGATCCTGCCGTCAGGGCCCCGTCTGCCTTTTGCATTCTCCAGCGCTTCTGTCATTCTTGGTATGCGATAGATATTGTTGAAGTCGGAGATGCTGATCTGCTTTTTCAGGGGATAGACTCTCTTCCCATATTCATTCCCCGTGAACTGTCTGACCATCAGGGCTTCATAGGTCCACCTGGTAGGCATGAGCTCCGCTATGAGCGGGACCCTGTCCGGTCTGGCCAGTTTTCTGTTAAGCTT
>CAZVLJ010000038.1:0-26529 GCA_964627825.1 uncultured Rikenella sp.
CCCTTGGAGGAACGGCCGGAACGGTTACTGATGTTAAACTGATATTTCAGTATGCTTTAAAAACCAATGCCCAGGGATTAATAATATGCCATAATCACCCTTCAGGAAATAACCAGCCTTCTGATGCTGATAAAAAGATCACACTAAAGATCAGGGAAGCTGCCGAATTGCTCGATATGCATCTTATGGACCATATCATAATAACACCGCATGACGGCTATTATTCATTTGCAGATGATGGATTATTATGACCTCAGATTATACAGAAAGGATAGGAATTATGAACCAAAACCGACGATATTATGCTCTTATTTGACGGATTGTTTATACAATTGTTTCTCCAACAAAAATACAAACCAGTCAGAGGAATCTCTAACTGGTTGGTACTCAATTGTGGGCCCAGCTGGGATCGAACCAGCGACCCCCTGATTATGAGTCAGGTGCTGCTAACCATCTGAGCTATGGGCCCGAAATATCAGGGTGCAAATATAATATCAAATTGAAAAACCTGCAAATCTTTTACAACGCCGGATGCCCACGGTTTTTTTTACATGTAATTCATCTACAATTCTTAATGGCCTACGGCCAATGTTTCCGCGTGACAGATAGTGTATTGCATCTGGATTGACCTCCTGCTGCTGACTGAGGCCTGCCGAATGCAGACTCCCGGTGCGGGTGGTTGGCGTGGTTGCCGCTTTTACAATTCTTGTTGGTCTACGACCAACCATACAATATGCTGGTATCTGGATTGACCTCCTGCTGCTGACTGAGGCCTGCCGAATGCAGACTCCCGGTGCGGGCGGTTGGGGTGATTGCCGGGTTAGAATTCCTTATCGTCTACGACGATAACCACGGGGGTGAGTTCTGTTGTCTATAATTCTTAAAGCTCTGCGAGCTTTCATTGTCACACTAATGCCTCTTGCCTAATGCCTACTGCCTGTTTATGTAATCAAAGAGCACGCCCCCTGCCTCATCCAGGTCATACCCGAAGGTGATAAGACCACCGCGGTCGCCGCCCATCACTATGATCCGCTTCTCATAGACCTCCTGCTCACCAAAGATGCGTATCATCTCGCGCGCCATCGCAGGCGTACCATACTCAACGTTCCTGTCTGTAGTGGGAACTTTGTCAATAATATCTTCCCACAGGCTCATGGAGTGAACATGAATGATCGCATTGGTGCCGGGGTCTGCCGTATAGATGGCCGCATGTGTAAGAGACTCCGAGGAGGCTTTCAGCGGGCCGCTGCACATCACGGCATTATCATCTATATTATATGATGACACCTTTACATAATGCCCCGGCTCAAGTTCCGGGATATCTCCTGTTGAAGAGCCGGTGATAATGAACTGCGACGATTTTCCTATCCTCGTGCTGATGTTCCCGAATCCCACGCCATTTTCAAACGCCCCTATCAGATCAAGATTGAAGAGTATCTCTCTCCAGTGGTTTATGATCTCATATTGCTCGTCGGTGATGACGGAACCCGACTGGCTCCAGTAGCAGTTAAACTTGACAATACCTTCCATATGGTTATGATAACATTTTCAAAATTGATTCCTTTTCTGCCCTGCATATACCGCGGTCTGTTATAAGGCCGGTGATCAGACGCGCGGGCGTTACGTCAAATCCGTAATTGGAGACGGCAATCCCCTTTGGGGCAATGCTTACCCCATCTATTGTCCTGACCTCGTCAGCATCACGCTCCTCTATATCTATCTGTCCGGGACCATCAACAGACAGATCAAATGTGGATGCCGGCAGCGCCGAATAGAAGGGCACCCCGTTATCCTTTGCCGCCAGCGCCTTGAGATAAGTCCCCGTCTTGTTCGCCACATCTCCCGATGCCGTCGCCCTGTCGCATCCAACCAGCACAATATCAACCATCCTGTTCTGCATCAGGTGGCCGCCGGCATTGTCAGTGATGAGGGTGCATGGCACCCCGTGGTTTACCAGCTCCCAGGCGGTGAGCCTGCTGCCCTGGTTACGCGGACGGGTCTCATCCACCCATACATGTACCCTGATCCCATTATCGTGAGCAAGATAGACTGGCGCCAGTGCGGTTCCGTAGTCGACACACGCAAGCCATCCGGCATTGCAGTGAGTAAGTATATTGACTGTATCGCCGTGCTTTTTGCTGCTGATAGCTTCTATAAGCGGGAGACCGTGCACTCCTATCATCCTGCTCCGTTCCTCCTCCTCATCGCAGAGGCCCTGGGCCGCCTTGCACAATACACCGGCATCGGGGTAACTCTTTATCACTGCAGTCATGTAATCAATCGCCCAGGCAAGATTGACAGCAGTAGGTCTGGCAGATTTAAGTCGCTCTGCGTCACGCATAACCAGAGAGAGTTGATCACGGGAACCAGGCTGGTCACCAGTATCGCTCCTGATCGTGCTGCCGCTGTGTTCAAGGAAGGAGATGAAGACACCCCATGCCGCCACGGCACCTATCAGGGGAGCACCCCTCACCGCCATGTCACGGATAGCATCATATACTTCCGCAGCACTTCCGAGATTCATCACCTCAAAAGAAAAAGGAAGCCTGCGCTGATCAATCACATGAACTGATCCGTGGTCTCCCTCATCCTTCCAGATGCTTTTGAAATACCTTTCCCCAACTTTCATCAAATGCCTTTCCCCACCTGAATTAATCTGTAAAATTAAGAATATTACACTTAGTTTGATAATAAACATCTTCACTAAATTTCAGGACAGCAGTTTTCGAATTTCCGACCCGTTTGTTCTATGTAATTAGAACGGATTGATTATCTTTGCATAAGAGTAAAACGTATGGTAGATAAAGAGGAATACAGGGCACGAATTATCCGGACAGCAAGCAGGATATTCAGTCATTACGGCTTCCGGAAGACAACAATGGATGAGATATCCAGGGCTCTGAAGAAGGGAAAGAGTTCTATTTACTATTATTTTGGCAGCAAGGAGGAGATTTTTGAGGCGGTGGTTCTCTACGAGGCCAACCAGTTACGTAGAAGACTGACAGCTGCTATCAAGGAGGTGGAGTCTCCGCCTGACAAGCTGCGCAACTATATCTATGTCAGGATGAGGGAGTTTGCCAAGCTTTCCAACTATTATAACGCTGTCTTCGACAAGAATCTTGATCATTACGAGTTCATTGAGCGTATCAGGTCACGGTATGACCGTGAGGAGCTGGCCATTCTCCGTCTGCTGGTCTATGTGGGCAATACCAGGGATGTCTTTGAGGTGGAGGACAGTGAGTACACTGCCATGGCTATCCAGACGATGCTGAAGGGTATGGAGGTTCCTCTCTTCTGGCGCAAGCGCGAAATGGACATCAATGACCGCCTCGAGGCGATCCTCAGGCTGATCTTCAACGGGATTCTGAAGAAACAATAAGGGCTGTTTCCGGCCGGGTGCACTCCGGTTTCGGGCACGTCTCCGCTCTCCGGGTACCCCGGGATCTTCAGAGACAAATAAACCTGCAATGAAAGGTGTGGTTAAATCTTTCCGGGTTTACCCTTTCCCTTCGGATCAGGTGCGGTCTTTGTTACCGGCGCCGGTTTATGCCGGTATGCCCAGATCAGGATGGCTATCCCGGCAAGGACTAACGGTATGCTGAGCCACTGACCCATGTTCAGTTTCATCCCGGACTCGAAGGCAACCTGATCCTCCTTTATGTACTCCACGAAGAACCTGAATCCAAAAACCATCATCAGGAAGACTCCGAAGAGCAGGCCCGGCCTCTGTTTTCCGGCATTTTTCCAGTAGATACGCATAAGCACCCCAAAGGTTATCAGGTAAGCCAGCGCCTCATAGATCTGTGTCGGGTGCTTCGGGGCCGTCTCCCCGTTTCGCAGAAAGACAAATCCCCACGGGAGGGTGGTCTCAACGCCGTATATCTCTGAGTTCATCAGGTTGCCCAGGCGTATGAGTGCACCTGCAAGCGCCACAACAATGACCACCCTGTCAATGGCCCATATGAACGGTTTCCTTTCCTTCCTTGCAAATAACCACAATGCCAGCAGTATCCCTATGGCAGCGCCGTGACTTGCCAGTCCGCCGTGCCATATCTTCAGTATCTCCACCGGCCGGGCAAGGTAGTAGGCGGGTTCATAGAAGAAGCAGTGGCCCAGCCTGGCGCCCACTATCGTTCCGATGGCTACATAAACGGTAAGCCTGTCGAGGGTGGCATCTCCAAATCCTTCGTTTTTAAAGATCCTCTTCAGTATGTAATAGCCGAAGACGAATCCTGAGGCAAAGAGAAGACCGTACCATCTCACTGCAAAGTTGCCTATCCGGAATATTTCCGGATCAACATTCCACGGAATAATCTGAAGTTCCATAGGGCTTGATTTAGGGTTACAAATTTAAGCAAAAATGGGAGAGATGGGTCATCTCCCTGTAAAAGGTGAAACATGGCAGTAAGGCTACAATTAATTATGTAACAAAATTTGATGTAAGTTTGCAGGTGGTGGATCACGGAGGATACATATCACGCAATCTGAGCCTGACGGCGATTGTGATGCTTTTTGCCCTTTCGTGTGCCAAGATCAGCGCACCCACCGGCGGACCCAAGGACAAAGAACCCCCGGTGATCATTAAAAGCCTTCCGGAAAACAGCAGCGTCATGTTCACCGGAAAGGAGTTCACCATCACCTTTGATGAGTATGTTGTTCTTGACCGTATCACTGAAAAATTTATGGTATCGCCTCCCCTGGCTACCAAGCCCGAGGTCAGGCTCAAGGGCAAGAGCCTCATCGTCAACTGGGAAGATGATCTGGCAGACAGCACTACATATACGTTCTATTTCCAGGATGCCATCCGTGACAACAATGAGAACAATCCCATCCCCAACTTTCAGTATGTCTTCTCAACCGGCCCTGTACTCGACTCCCTTTCGCTGACAGGCAATATCTTCAATGCAACTGATCTTGAGATTGTTGAGGATGTTATGGTGATGATGTATTCCAATCTTTCCGATACCGCACCGCGAACCATCCTGCCTGCATATATCTCCCGTCCTGACGCTTCCGGGGGATTCATGATCAGGAACATCAGGCCGGGACGATACAATCTCTTCGCACTTAAGGACCTTAATGGCAACTCAATGTATGACCTTGAAGATGAGGTTTTTGCCTTTAGCGATTCAGTCATAACAATCACACCTGAAGAGTATTACGGGCTTATTCCGGATACTGTCACTTATAAGCCGGCCACGGCTACCGAGACAACGAAGCCGGACAAGTTTGTATACGGTCTCCACAGGCTTTATGCCTTTCAGCAGGCGCCGTCACAGCAGTATCTGAAGTTCACTGAGAGGAAGAGTTCATGGTTACTCGGCTTTGGCCTGGCCATACCCTCTGACAGCGGACAGGTTTCCGTTAAGCTTATTGATACTGACAGCACATCGTGGTTTATGGAGCACAATGCAGCCCGTGACACATTCATGTTATGGTTAACCAGACCCGAGGTATATGACCTTGAACTTATTGAAGGCCTGATCACCTATCCCTTCACTGACAGCACCGGCATGCTCATATCCAGGACTGATACCGTCAGTTTCAGGTACCGCAAGCCCGCACCACCCAGGGGAGGAACGGGAAAGGTGCCGGGACTGCGTCTCACCACCAATGCTAACGGCAAGGTCAGGCCCGGAACAATACCCTTTTTCCGCTCTTCCACTCCGCTTGCTGAGCCGGATACATCACTGATCAGGTTCACCCGTACCATGGACAGCCTGCAGGTGAGCGTACCGTATGAATTTGTAAGGGATTCTGTTACATCACTCGGGTTTGTGATGAAAACAGAGCTTGAGGCGGGCAGTGCATACAACCTGTTGCTCAACAGTGGTGCCTTCCGCGATATCTATGGCCTGGCGTCTGATTCAACGGCGTACCGGTTCACGGTTGCCACGGAGGAGGATTACGGAAGCCTGAAGGTTTTATTCGCCGGTTACGATGGCGATATGATTATCCAGCTGATTTCCGGCAAAGACAGGGTTGCCCGCGAGATGAAGGCCAGGAGTCCCGGGGAAGCATCCTTTCCTTTTCTTGATAAGGGAACGTACCGCCTTAAGGCGATCTATGATCTTGACTCCAATGGAGTATGGACCACCGGCAACTATGATCTTGCAAGGCAGCCGGAGCCTGTCTCATACTATCCTACCGAGCTGGAAGTAAAAATTAACTGGGCGCTGGAGCAGGACTGGGATCTGGGAGAGATGTACCTCAAGGATGTTTCACTGCGTAACAAACCCGCAACAGGCAGATAAGGATATGTCAACCCGCAGAAGGTTTATAAGGAATAGTATTGTGGCCGGTGCTGCAGTCACTGCAGGTATTCCCGCATTTTCATCAGGGCGTGCGGGGCGATGGCCTGTAGTGAGACCGGCGCCCCGGCAGCGCAGGTTTCGCAGCAGTGCGGTAGAAGATACAATAAAGGAGATCGAATCATTCCTCGGACCTGACAATGAACTGGCATGGCTCTTCGGCAACTGCTTCCCCAACACCCTTGACACCACGGTTAATTTCTCGGAGAAAGAGGGCAGGCCAGACACCTTTGTCATCACCGGCGACATCAATGCCATGTGGCTGCGCGACTCCTCGGCACAGGTATGGCCGTATGTCTCGCTTGCCGCGAAAGATAAGAAGCTGAAAGAACTTATTGCCGGCGTCATCAACAGGCAGGTTAAATGTATTCATATTGATCCCTATGCCAACGCGTTCAATGACGGGCCGGGTCACAGCGAATGGATGAATGACCTGACAGAGATGAAGCCGGAACTCCATGAGCGCAAGTGGGAGATAGACTCTCTCTGTTATCCCGTCAGGCTGGCCCATGGTTACTGGAAGACAACGGGTGACACATCGGTTTTTGATGTATCATGGTCTTCAGCCATGAGGCTCATCATCAAAACATTCCGCGAGCAGCAGCGCAAGGGAAGCCCCGGGCCATATAAATTCCAGAGAGTGACGGGCTGGCAGACAGATACAGTAGCGGGCGCCGGCTATGGCAATCCCGTCAACGCGGTAGGACTCATAGTCTCCATCTTCAGGCCATCGGATGACGCCACCATATGGCCCTTCCTCATACCCTCAAACTATTTTGCGGTGAGATCACTCCGCCAGATTGCTGAGATAGCCACCACGGTCACCCGTGACGATGAGCTGGCCACTGATGCCACCATACTGGCCGATGAGGTTGATGCCGCGCTGATAAGATATGCGCGGGCCACCCATCCGGAGCATGGTGAGATCATCCCATATGAGACTGACGGGTACTACAACTACAATTTCATGGATGATGCCAATGTCCCCAGCCTTCTGAGCATGCCCTACCTGGGGACCATTGACCGTGATGATCCGCTTTATCTCAGAACCCGTAAGTTCGTGCTGAGCAGGAGCAACCCGTATTATTTCTCCGGGATCAGCGGTCATGGCGTGGGCAGTCCGCATACCGGCCTTAACCGTATATGGCCCATAGCTATCACTATGAGAGCGCTGACGGGCAATGACCATGATGTGATCACATCACTCAGGATGCTGAAGAATACCCACGCTGCCACCGGATTCATGCATGAGTCGTTCTTTAAGGATGACCCCTCGCAGTACACCCGCAAATGGTTTGCCTGGGCCAACACCCTCTTCGGGGAAATGGTGCTTGAGATATTCAGGACCAATCCTGACCTGCTTAAAGAAGTTTAAAAGATAAGTATATGAAAGAAGTTGTTGCCGGAGTAGACATTGGCGGGACAAACACCAAGATCGGGTTTGTTGATGCGGAGGGTGTCATTCATGCCGAAGGCAGGCTCTCCACTCCTGATTATGCCTTTGCCGATGATTTTGTAGCGGGGCTTGATGAGAAGCTGAAAGAGATTCTTGCGGGTAATCATGACCTGAAGCTCATCGGAATAGGTATCGGAGCCCCGAATGCAAACTATCATAAGGGAACCATTGAGCTGGCGCCCAATCTCCGCTGGAAGGGCATAGTGCCCCTGGCAAGGATCACTGAGCGCAAGACAGGGCTCAGGACACGTATCACCAATGATGCCAATGCTGCAGCGTTGGGTGAGATGATCTTCGGAGCCGCAAAGGAGGTCAGGGACTTCATCATCCTCACCCTGGGCACCGGTCTCGGCAGTGGCATTGTCATTGATGGCGAGGTTGTGTACGGTCACACAGGCTTTGCCGGTGAGCTGGGACACATGACCGTTGTTGAGGGAGGCAGGGTGTGCGGATGCGGGCGCCGCGGCTGTCTTGAGACGTATGCCTCAGCCACGGGGCTGGTACGCACTGTTCTGCATATGCTCAGCGACCGCCGTGAGGAGAGCCCCCTGCGGGAGCTGAAGAACAGCGAGATCACGTCACGGCGGGTCGCTGAAGCCGCGGCGGCCGGCGATGTCATCGCTCAGAAAGCCCTTGATGAGACAGCGCGGATGATAGCCCTCGGGATAGCCAACTCGGTCATCTTCTCCAGCCCCGAGGTGATATACCTCTTCGGCGGACTGGCACAGGCCGGTGACGCTATCTTCACCCCCGTGCGCAAATATGCTGATGAACTGGTGCAGCCTGTCTTCCGCGGCACCTTCAGGGTGGAGCCGTCAGGGCTGCCCGAGGCGCAGGCAGCCATACTGGGAGCCTCGGCACTGATCTGGAAAGAGGTAAGAAAGACTGGAGCAGGTAGTTGGCAGTAGTCGGCAGACAATCAATTCAGGCAGCAGGCAGCAGGCAAGAAACAGTAATGCCTGCATTAACACCCGGCAGAGCCCGCCCCGATAGCCGTCAGACTATCAGTGGGTTACGGCACTGTAGCATAAACTGCACCGTCTCTCAACCATAAAAAGTCATACATAAATCATTGAAAAATATGCGTATTATTGAGGTCACGAAGCTGAAGACAGACAAACATATCCCGTCGATGGCAGAGGTCTCGGCACGGCTTGATGAGCTGGGAGATGGCCATGAGATTGGAACGGTCAACTGGCAGAGCCACACTTATCGCCCGCAGGTCAGGTTCAACATCGCCTGGGGAGCGCGCGAGATATATATCAAGTACTACGTCCGCGAGAGTCATGTCAAGGCTGAGAAAAGCCAAACCAACGAGATGGTGTGCGAGGACTCCTGCGTTGAATTCTTCGTCGCCCCGGAAGATGACGGCATCTACTACAACTTTGAGTTCAACCCTATCGGCACAGCACTGATGGGCTCAGGGCACGGTCGTCATGACAGTGCACGCACTGACCCCGCGGTGGTTGACGGCATACGCCGCCTCACAACCATGGGTCATGAACCCTTTGAAGAGATAAGTGGTGATATAGAGTGGTCACTCACCCTCGCCATCCCCCTGGAGGCATTCTTCCGCCACAGGGTGGAGAATCTGGCGGGGAAGAGCTTCAGGGCCAACTTCTACAAGTGTGGCGACAGGCTGACCACTCCGCATTTCGTTACCTGGAATCCGGTAAAAACGAAAAAACCCGACTATCACAGGCCGGAATATTTTGGGATACTGAAATTTGTCTAATCAACATCCAGAAAAAATATGATCAAGGGAAATGCAGTAATAGGTCAGTCGGGCGGTCCGACGACGGTCATCAACTCAAGTCTGGCGGGGGTGATTGACGCCGCCAGGCGTTCAGGCATCATTGCCGAGGTGTTCGGAATGAATTATGGTATTGAAGGGTTCATGAACGAATGGCTCTTTGATCTCAAGGCACAGCCACCCGAGATCATCCACGGGCTTCGTCGAACTCCCTCATCCGCACTCGGCTCTTCGAGGCACAAGCTAAAAGATGATGATTTCCCGAAAATCATGAGCGTGCTGAAGAAATATGACATACGGTATTTTTTCCTCATAGGTGGCAATGACACAATGGATACAATCAACAGGGTTGAGTCATATTGCCGGAGCAATGATTATGAGCTCACCGGTGTGGGCATACCCAAGACTGTTGACAATGATCTGTTCGGCACAGACCATACTCCGGGCTTTGCCTCGGCAGCCTGGTCCAACATCCTCAATGTGCTTCAGGCCGGCATGCTGGCCCGTGACATGAAGAAGGTTGACCAGTTTGTTGTCTACCAGACCATTGGTCGTGATGCCGGGTGGCTCGCAGCTGCCACGGCCATGGCCAGGCGCGATGAGGATGACGCTCCCCACCTGATCTATACCCCTGAACACACCTTCGTAAAGGAAAAATTCCTTGCTGATGTTGACAGGTGCATAAGAAGGTACGGCTGGGTCTCAGTGGTGTGCGGCGAGGGCCTGAAATATAAGGATGGCACTCCTGTCAGCGCCTCTGTGGTCAGGGACAAGTTCAGCAATACCGAGTTTGGAGCCATGGGAGGTGCCAGTGTGGCCATCAGCCTTCACCGGATTATTACCTCCGAATTCAATGTCAGGGGTGAGTTCCAGGTGCCCGAGTCGCTTATCATGAGCGACTTCGTCCGTGCCGTCCCGTTGGACATGGAGGAGGCCTACAGGTGTGGCATAGAGGCAGTCCGCATGGCCGAGCGGGGCGAATCGGGGTACATGGTAACCATAGAACGCAGGTCAGATGATCCGTACGAGGCAGCCTATGGCAGGATTCCGCTCAGCGAGGTGGCCATCGCTGCCAGGCCAATGCCGCCTGAGTATTTCAACACTGAGGGTAACTTTGTGTCTGAAGCGTTCATCAGGTACATGAAGCCGCTGGCCGGAGAGATACCCGGGTTTGTGAGACTGAAAAAGATTATGGTGTTAAAGTAAAACGAAGCAAAATGGCAACTGAATTCAATAAGGTGGCATTGTCAGTCAATGCCCATCCCGATGATGCGGAGGCGTGGAACGCAGGTGTTCTCAAGCTGTTGCACGACAGGGGTTACAGGATAGTGATAGCAACCATGACCGGCGGTGACCTGGGTGGTTGCAATATGAGCATGGAGGAGACAGCCCGTGTCAGGTATGAGGAGGCAAAGGCTGCCGCTGCGGTCCTTGATGCCGAGTATTACACTATGGGAGGCATTGACGGCTCCCTCTTTGACAGTCCGGAGATGCGTCTGAAGGTGATCTCGCTGATGCGAAAGGTGGGTGCAGGCATTGTATTCACCCACCTGCCAAATGATTATCACCCTGATCACAGGGCCACAGCAGCCATTGTTGAGGCTGCCGCCATGGTGGCATCGCTTGATCCCGTGCCGGTGGCTGAAAAACCGCTTGAGGTGACCCCGCTGCTCTATCACACCTCGCCGCTGACGCTCAGTGACCCGCTGGGATCACAGATCACCCCGCCTCATTTCTTCGTTGACGTAACCAGCGTGGTTGAGACCAAGAGAGAGATGCTTGGCCGGCATGTCTCGCAGCTTGACCTGATGAAGCACATGCATAAGATTGACGATTTCTTCGGATACGTACTTGAGGGTAACAAAAACTACGGTAAATTAGTGGGGGTGGAATATGCTGAGCCCTACTGGCAGCACCTGGGCGGTGGCTTCCAGAAAGATCCGCAGGTACAGCGCGACTTAAAAGAATTCATTGTTAAACATTAACATACAAGACCATGAACCTGACACAGAAAAAATACTCAAAGTTTGCGCTGGTGCGTGAGATGATGGAGACACCGGACATCGTTAAATCATTCCGTCCGGAATCATCAATCCCCTTTATTCCTGCCTTCAAAAAGAAAAAGGGCCTCTTCCTTACGGGAGAGGGAAGCAGCCGGCTCTTCCCTGCCAAGAGGGCCATCTTCTCCAATCACAGGAAGGAGTTCCTGCTGCCGGTGATGACCGAAGGATGCACACAGTCGCTTGAGTATAACCTGAATGATTTTGTGGTCTTTGCCGCCTCCAACTCGGGCCAGACGAAGGAGGTCATTCGCCTTGTAGAGAAGCTGAAAAAGAAGAAGCATGACGCTGTCTTCGGCCTGACCGCCAATAAAAACACAAAGCTTGAGGAGATGGCACATGCCGCTCATGTTCTCAGGTGTGGTAAGGAGAATGCTGTTGCTGCCACCAAGTCAGTTGTGGAGCAGGCTCTCTTCTATGATTCGCTGCTGCGTAACCTCAGGGGTGAGAAGATGACCGGGTTGCGTAAGACGGCCGCCATGATGGAGGAGGTGCTGACCGCAACCATCGACAGGAAGATCATTGATATGATTCGCAATGCCGACATGATCTGGTTCGCCGGACGCGACAACGGGGTGGCTGCCGAGCTGGCCCTCAAGACCAATGAGATAACCCGCAAGAAATCGGGGTTCCTGGAGGGTACCTTCGCTCTGCACGGCACAGAGGAGGTGATGAACAGAAATGAGGCGCTCATCTGGGTTGATCCATTTGACCATGACCGTGACAAGTTCATGGAGTGCATCGTGAAAGGAGTGGGAGTGAATGTCATTGCCATCTCTGATGAAAAGACTGACTTCCCCACCATTGTCATCCCTCAGGGAGGAGATTATGCCGAGTACCTGCAGCTGGCAGCCGGATGGAACATACTGGTTGAGACCGGCATAGCCCTGGGCATTGATCTTGATCATCCCGTCAGGGCAAGGAAGGTGGGCAATGAGTATGTGGCAGCGGGTAAATAGATATAATTGCCCGCCGGAGATCAAATTTATTTCGCCGGTATTTTCTAAAATGTATATTTACGTATAGTTAAATTATCATTCTGGTATGGACAAGGTAAGAACAGTGGTCGGGATAGATATCGGAGGCACCAATACCATTTTTGGCTTGGTTGACCGGTCGGGAAAGATCCTGGCTGAGGATCAGATCATGACCGCACACTATGATGAGCCTGAGGTTTATGTTGCCGCACTTTATGAGAAGATGATGATCACAGCCCAGAAGGCGGGGAGGGAGTTTGAGATACTCGGGTTCGGCATCGGAGCTCCCATGGGTAATATCAACAAGGGAACCATTGAATACCCTGCTGACATGCCCTGGAAGGGGATCATTCCCCTGGCGGACATCTTTGCGCGTCACACCACACTGCCGGTCATCGTCACCAACGATGCAAACGCTGCAGCTGTGGGAGAGATGATCTATGGCGGTGCGAAGGGAATGAAAAACTTTGTGGTAATAACCCTGGGTACCGGCCTTGGCAGCGGTTTTGTTGTTGACGGCAAGCTGGTGTACGGCCATGACGGCTTTGCAGGCGAGATAGGCCATACGGTCATCAGGCCGGGGCAGTCTAACCGCGACTGCGGGTGCGGCCGCAAGGGATGCCTTGAGACATATGTTTCTGCCACGGGGCTGAAGCGCACAGTGCTGAAGATAATGGCTGACAGGCTTGACGATAGTGAATTACGAAAACACAATTTTGAGGAACTCAATTCCGTGATGATTTATGAGGCGGCGCGAAGAGGTGATCGCATTGCGCTTGAAGCCTTTGAGCACACCGGTGCGATGCTCGGGTTTAAGCTTGCCGATGTGGTGGCTCACACCAACCCGGAGGCTATTTTCCTTTTTGGCGGGCTGGCCCTGGCCAAGGAGCTGATCTTTGAGCCGGCGAAGAAGCATATGGAGGAGAACCTGCTTTATATCTATCGTGACAAGGTGAAGCTGCTGCCCTCAGAGCTGAGTACGCAGAATGCAGCCGTGCTGGGCGCCAGCTCACTGGTATGGTCATCCCTGGAAGCTGACGGAGCATAAACCTGATCTGAAGGGAATAAATGAGTAAGTTCAATCTGCCGGAGATGATGAATTATATCATAGGAGCTATCTTTGTGGTGATCGTTTTCTCCATCGCATATGCTTATCTCAAGCCTCACCGGCTGCATCACGCCAGGCCGCTGTCAACACTTGCACTGAAGGGCAGCTACCTGCTCTACCTGGTAGTGACCCTGGTGGTAATCTATTTAGCCAGCCTGAGGGGAGGAGGGGTAAGCCAGGTGTTTGACGGTGCAGAATTTTTCCTCTTCCTGGTGGTGATCTTCGTCCCCACTGCGGGCATCTTCTCAAGAAAAATGGCACGCTTCAGCGGGCAGAGGGTCAGATACAATATTATCTTTACAGGCGTGAACCTGTTGATGGCAGTAATAATACTGGTGCTTTACAGGTTCTGAAACCATGATATTCAAAAAGACTACATTTGCTGAATAATTGTTGATTAAAACTCCAAAACTATGATTAAGGAAAGATTTATCTCCTACGTAGAGGAGAGTATCAGGAAAAACTGGAATATAGAGGCGCTCTCTAATTATCGTGAGAAAGGATACACATACAAGGAGATAGCCGGGATAATTGCCAGGCAACATATGGCATTCAGGGAATATGGGATCCATGAGGGCGATATGATTGCCCTCCTGGGAAGAAACTCGGCCAATTGGTGTGCCATGTACCTTGCAGTGGTGACCTATGGTGCGGTGGTGGTGCCTATTCTCCCCGACTTCAAGCCTGAAGACCTGCACAACATCATCAACCACTCAGATTCAAAGATGCTCTTTGCCGACGACAAGCTGTGGGAGTTACTGAATCATGATAAGATGCCGGCGCTGCAGTGCGTCAGGAGTCTTGATACCTTTGAGATGCTCATGAGCCGGTCTGAAAAGATCACTGAGATTTACAGGACCCTTGATGAGAAATTTGCTGCGCAGTATCCCTCCTTTGGCCCTGCAGATATCAAATTCTCTGATATTGACAATGAAAAGATGGCTGTTCTCAGCTACACCTCCGGCACAACGGGCTTCTCCAAGGGGGTGATGATCCCTCACAGGAGCCTGGCGGCCAACGTACGCTATGCACAGGAGAACATGCCCCTTGAGCCGGGAGATCCCGTCGTCTCCTTCCTCCCGTTGGCACATACATACGGCTGCGCCTTTGAGTTCCTCTTCCCCTTCACCTACGGCTGCCATATCACCATCCTGACAAAGACCCCTTCACCGCAGGTGCTTATACAGGCATTCAAGGAGATAAAGCCAAGGCTTATCCTCTCGGTGCCGCTGGTAATTGAAAAGGTATACAAGAAGCAATTGCTGCCGGTAATCAGTAAGCCGACGATGAAGGTACTGCTCAAGATCCCCGGTATAAATAAAATACTCTTTAAAAAAGTGCGTGAAAAGCTGGAGACAAGCTTTGGTGGCAGGTTCAAGGAGCTGGTGATAGGAGGAGCGGCATTCAATGCTGATGCCGAGAAGTTCTTCAGGAAAATAGGCATGCGCTATGCGGTAGGTTATGGCATGACTGAGTGCGGACCGCTTATCAGCTATGACGGCTGGAGAACAGCGCGACTGGCCTCATGCGGGAAGGCAGTTGATACCCTGGAGGTAAAGGTAGATTCACCCGATCCGCAGAAGACTGTGGGTGAGATAATACTCCGTGGTGATAATGTAATGCTCGGATATTACAAGAACAAAAAAGCCACCAAAGAGGTGATTGATGAGAACGGCTGGATGCATACCGGCGACCTGGGGGTTATTGACAAGGATGGGTATATATACATTAAGGGCAGAAGCAAGGACATGCTGCTGGGGCCGTCAGGCAAAAACATCTACCCTGAGGAGATCGAATCAATCATCAACAATTACAAGTACGTGGCAGAGGCAGTAGTCATATCGGAGGACAATAAGCTTATCGGGCTTATTTACCCTGATCATGAAGCTCTCAAGACTGACAGCATTAGCGATGACAGGATTGCCGATGAGCTTGATACAATACGCAAGGATGTTAACAGCAGAGTGCCTGAATACATGGCTGTCACAAAATTCAGGATCCATCCAGAGGAGTTTGCAAAGACCCCCAAGAAGAGTATTAAGCGCTACCTGTATATGAAGGATTGATGTTCATTTTTTTGAGGGGCCCCGCAAGGGCCTCTCCCATAAATATGAGACGGTGAGGAAATATTGCATCATAGTAGCCGGCGGCAGTGGCCGCAGAATGAAATCAGACCTCCCCAAGCAGTTCCTCCTGCTTGATGGGAGACCGCTACTGATGCATACAATAGAGAGGTTCAGCACGTTTGACAGCTCCATAATTATCATCGTGGTGCTGCCTGCTGAACATCTTGTCATGTGGAAGAAGCTGTGTGATGATCACTCCTTCACCGTCAGCCACCGGGTTGTTGCCGGAGGACAGGAGCGGTTTCACTCTGTCAGGGCAGGTCTGGAATGCCTGACAGAAGATAAACCTCAGGCTGCCGGTGATGATACCGCGTCTGATAGGGCGGGGATTGATGATGACAGATCCGCTGCCGGCCATGATGGTGCCGGGTCTGGCGGGGCAACAGGCACAGGTAACAGATCTGTTGCTGCCGGTTATAATGCCGTGACAGGCGGACCGGGGGATGTAGATGACATTCTCATTGCTGTCCATGACGGCGTCAGACCCCTGGTGAGCCATGATACCATCTGGCGATGCTATGCTGATGCTGAGGAGTTTGGCAATGCCGTGCCTTTTATTGAGCCGGCCGACTCGGTCAGGGTGCTTCAGGACGACGACAGCCGGCCATTGCCGAGGAACGAGGTTCGTCTTATCCAGACACCCCAGGTGTTTCGCGGCAACGTGATACTAAAAGCTTACCGGCGTAATTTCAACCAGGTGTTCACCGATGATGCTACTGTGGCGGAAGCTGATGGAGTGAAAATACATCTCACTCACGGCAACAGGGAGAACCTGAAGATAACCACACCTGAAGACCTGGCAGTGGCAGCCACACTGTACGGGTTGCTCAGGCACTGAAACAGGACAATGATGGATCACGAGAAACTGCTTGACTATAAGAAACTGGAGATACGAAAGCTCAACAGAGCGGATGATGATGTCATCAACCTCCTGAAAGAGACAGTGCTCGGCTCCGAGGGTGGAATGCGCTATGTAATGCAGAACACTCCGGAGAGAATTGCTACCTATGCTGACCGCCTATCCTTCCTGGCGCTTTACAAAAGGAACAGCCTGAAAGGGGTGATCGGTCTTTGCCGGCGGATCATCTCTAACCGTGAAGAAAGGTGTACCGCAACATATCTCCGATACCTTGCCGTGCAGAGCGCCTTCCAGGTGGAAAAGGCTCCGGAAAGAAGAAACGGGAGTCTCACCGCGGTGGCTGACAGCTTCAAGGAAAAGATCATCGGGCTGATAAGGGAACCGCAGGAGATGGCAGCAGATGATCAGGGCGGCGACCGGCCGCATGTGATGTACGCTTACGTGGAGAGCCGCAATGAGAGATCCAAAAACATGGTTAACCAGGCAGGATATGAATATATCCGCTCATTCCTTACCGTGGCATTCAGCAGGTTTAATCCCCGCACCAATCCGTCGGTGACACGCCTCCGGCTGGAAGAGGAGCCGGCCATGGCGAAGCTGCTGGATGAGTTTTACAGCGGTTATTGCTTTTACACTGATGAGTTTTCATTCCATGATCACAGGTATTATGTGCTTCGCCGTAACGGCGAGATCATTGCAGGCGTGGGAGCTATCCCGGCGCAGTACAGGGTGGTGAACGTGCCTGGATTATGGGGCTGGCTGATGATGAAGGTGCTGCCCCGCACGCCTCTCTTCAGGCGCCTCTTCCGGCCCGAGGCCTTCAGGTACGTCATTCTCAATGCTATCTACTGCCGCGAGGGCAGTGAGGACCTGTTGCCCGACCTGTTTGATGCCGTCTGCGCCGAAGAGGGATACCATACCGCACTGACATGGCTTGACGACCACTCACGGCTCTACGAGACACTGCGGACAAACAGGAGAATGGGTGCACTTAACCGCATGCTCAATGCCAAACCCGGACTGGTCTATGCACTCTTTTCGGGCCTTACCACCGAAGAGACTGAAAAATTCTATGACTCCCCGGCGTTTATCTCGGGATTTGATTTTTCATAGACGCCATGGCTGGAGGAGCGTTAACCGGGTGGCCTGTGTGATGACGCGCAACTAACAATAAAACAATATATTATGACACTAAGGGTCAGACATTTGTCGCGGATCTCGCTTGCTTCGCTATTGCTCTCCTGCATCTCGCTGGCAATTGTTGCCCAGCCGAAGCAGGACGACCGGATGAAGTGGTTCGCGGATGCGAAACTGGGCATATTCATTCACTGGGGTATCTATGCGGTCAACGGTATCGATGAATCATGGTCGTTCTATAACGAACTGATAAGCTACGATGATTACATTAAACAGCTGGAAGGGTTCACCGCTTCGTCATATGACCCAGATGTCTGGGTGAAATTAATAAAAGAGAGCGGAGCCCGCTATGCGGTGATGACCTCCAAGCACCATGACGGTGTGGCGCTGTGGGATACCAGAATGAGCAGGCTTAATACAACTGACTCTACTCCTGCCGGACGCGATCTCCTGAAGCCGTTTATCAAATCGCTGCGTCGCTCGGGCCTGAAGGTGGGTCTCTATTACTCGCTGCTCGACTGGTCGCATCCTGATTATCCTAACCTGACACGCAACATTACAAGATATACGGATGACCCGGAACGGTGGGAGCGGTTCATGCTGTTCAACCTGGGCCAGATTACCGAGCTGGAGAAAAAGTTCAGTCCTGACCTGTGGTGGTTCGACGGCGACTGGGAGCAGAGTGCCGAAAAATGGCGTGCCGGAGAGATAAGACAGATGATCCTTGATTGGAATCCTTCTGCAATAATCAACTCCAGGCTGGCCGGCTATGGCGATTACGGCACACCCGAGCAGGGGCTGCCGACACACCGTCCCGCTGACAGATACTGGGAGCTGTGTATGACCATAAACGACTCCTGGGGATACCAGGGCAACGACAGGAACTACAAGAGCCCGTCACAGGTCATCAGGATCTTCGCGGAGTGCATCGGGATGGGAGGGAATCTGCTTCTTGACATCGGCCCCATGGCTGACGGAACCATCCCACCCGAACAGGCTGAGGTGTTGAAGGAGCTGGGACGATGGACCTCCAAACACCGGCAGGCAATCTATGGTACTGTGGCGGGGCTGCCTGACGGTCATTTTGCAGGACCCTCCACCATGAGCGCTGACAGCGCCATGCTCTACCTCTTTTTCCCGGGTAACGGCGGCGGTGAACTGATGCTTGAAGGAGTGAAGAACAGTATCAACAAGGCTTTCGTTGTGGGCAACGGCACCAACCTCGAGGTCAGGGAGTACCTGAGACCCTACTGGAGCGGTCATGCCGGGGTATATTTCATTAAGATACCCGAAGAGGTGCTTGATGAAAAAATGACTGTTGTAGGGGTTGCCCTCAATGGCAGACTGGCAACTGAATAATGACTGAGAATATGAGAATATCTTATGTGAAGATCCCGACCCGTAGTCATGGCGGACCTAAAAAGGGGGCCATGAGGTGGTTGAAAGTGAATTTATCAGTGACAATGATAATGACCACTGTACTCATTACTTCTTCGCTGTCAGCGCAGGACCATGATGAGAGATATGTTCCCGAGACTGATCCGCTGGTGCTGCAGAAGCTTGAGGAGTGGCAGGATATGAAATTCGGGCTCCTGATGCACTGGGGTCCCTACAGCCAGTGGGGAATAGTGGAATCATGGTCAATTTGCGCTGAGGATGAGGACTGGTGCCACCGGGAAAATCCCGATTACACAGAATACAAAAAGCAGTATGAGGCACTGAAGCTGAGCTTTAATCCCATCGGGTTCAACCCGGAGAAATGGGCTGCCGCCGCCGCTGATGCCGGGATGAGGTACGTTGTCTTTACCACAAAGCACCACGATGGCTTTTCGATGTTTGACACGAAGCTGACTGATTATAAAATCACTGACACGGAATGTCCTTTCAGCATCAATCCGCGCGCGAACGTCACGAAAGAGATTTTCCGGGCTTTCCGTGATCAGGGCTTATGGACAGGAGCATATTTCTCCAAGCCCGACTGGCACAACGAATACTACTGGTGGCCCAATTTTGCCACTCCTGACCGCAATGTCAATTACAGTATACCTGATTACCCGGAACGCTGGGAGCAGTTCGTGCAGTTTACCCATGGCCAGATCATGGAGCTGCTCGGAGGCAACTATGGCAGGGTGGATATCCTCTGGCTTGACGGCGGTTGGGTCAGGAAGATGAGTGATGAGGAGGTACTGTCACGTCGCTCTGCGCAGGGAAATAAGTATGTCAGGGTACAGAGCCAGGATATACGCATGGATGAGCTGGTGGCAAAAGCCAGGGAGAAGCAGCCCGGGCTGATAGTGGTTGACAGGGCCGTGTACGGCAAGAATCAGAATTACCTTACCCCTGAGAACAGGGTGCCTGAGAAGGCGTTGCCATACCCATGGGAGTCGTGCATCATTGCCGGCGGCGGATGGGCATGGGTGCCGGACCCGAAGTTCATGTCGCCGCGCGAGGCAGTGCATCTGCTGGTTGACATCGTGGTCAAGGGCGGTAACCTGCTGCTGAACATAGGCCCCGCACCTGACGGTACATGGCCCGAAGAGGCATACTCCCTGCTTGAGGAGACAGGGCGGTGGATGAAGACCAACAGTGAGGCTATCTACGGCACCAGGGCCCTCGCTCCGCATAAGGACGGGAAGACCTGCATTTCCAGGAAAGGTGATGATACATGGTATCTCTATTACATGGCCGATGAGGGAGAGAGGATGCCTGTCTCTCTTACCATGAACGGACTGACACTGCCGGCAGGGGCGAAGGTGACGGCTGTGGGCAGCGGCGCAGCATGCAGGTGGAAGAACGGAAATGAGTCATTCACTGTTTCCGTTCCTCAGCAGTTGAGGAACAATCCGCCATCGGACTACGTATGGGTGTATAGGATTGACTTATGATTGGGGTTGGGGGAGATCTCACTCCCCTAAAAAACGTGCCACACAGACCTCGTCAATTGTGATCTGTGTGGCCTGACAGGGAAATGGGGGGAAGAACCACCTGTCATCTTTTCAATTAAACCCTATTCTGCCGTCAATTGAAACAAGTTTAAATATTGTACAAATTTTACTTTGGACAAAGTAAAAATGCAATGATTGTATGAATCGGACTGCCTAAAGTATGAACAGGCCGTTTTTGTGGATTATGTAAAAATATGTTAAATTTTTTAGTTTTCCGTAAGATGGCTTTTCATATGATCCATAAGGATTTTGACCTTGTCACGGGAGATTTCGCAGCGATATTCCTTATCTTCTTTGATGAAGACGCAGGCCATCTGCTTCATGTCAATCCTTGCCAGATAAGCGGTATTGATAATACATGATCTGCCTGTTCTGAAGAATTGTTTGCCCAGATGCATTTCTACATTGCCTATAAGGGTCGTCACCATCTCCACCCTTCCTGATATGAACTGAAAGTTGGAGTAGTTACCGTCAGCAGTGATGAACACCACCTCGTCGGTATCAATGAATGTCACTCCTGTAACTCCCCGGAAGATAAGTATCCTTTCGTTATTATAAACCGGTTGCTGGCTTCCGGTCCCTGTCTTCTCTACGTTGCCCTGGTTATTGTATCGCAGCAGTGTTGCTTTCAGCCGGTCAGGATCAATGGGTTTCAGCAGATAGTCAAAGGCAGCATAGTCAAAAGCCTTTATGGCATATTCATCGTGAGCGGTGGTGAAGACTATATGAGGTTTCACCAGGTCAATATTGTTCAGCTCGTTCAGTATATCGAACCCTGACATGCCCGGCATCCTGATGTCTAGAAACAGCATGTCCGGTTCATGCATGAGTATGAGATCCACAGCTTCCGCGGGGTCCGTGGTTGATGCTGCAACAGTTGCAAGTCCTGTAGCCTCAAGCAGTCCTGACAGAAGATCGAGCGCTTCTGGCTCGTCTTCAACTATCATGGCTTTGATCTTCTGTTGGTACATATTATGGTCGTTTTGGTTGGTTACAAGATTTCTGCAGGGATATTGATTGAGTAGTCATGGGGCAGAAACACCCTCACCTCGGTCCCGGATGCTTTTCCATCTACAAACAGGTCGGTCAGTGCGAAGGTGATCTTTTCCTTGTTGGCTCTGTTGATGGCCTCCACTATACCGGCAATGTTTTTCAGTCCCGTCCCTGCCCCTTGGGTGCCCATCTCAGCTGATGCCGCCCTGCCTATGCCATTATCACGGATTGTCACCACTACTCCTTCATTAAGATTCCTGAGGGTTATTTCCATTATGCCATGGCCTTGCTTGTTCTCAAGGCCATGCTTTATGGCGTTTTCAGCAAATGACTGGATGATCATCTTTGGCACCGGGGTTTCCAGGCTGACATCCGGAGAGACATCTATGTTGTATTCAATCCTCCTGCCGAATCGTAGTTTTTGCAGCTCGCAATAGCGGGTGACAAACTCCAGCTCCTGCTGCAGGGGTCTGAAGAGGACGCCGCTGTCAGTAATGATTGAGCGCAGCAGGTTTGACAGCTTGATGAAATAATTGTACGCCTTCTCTTTTTCGCCCTTCATTATAAGTGATCCCACGGAGGTTACGGCATTGAAAGTGAAATGAGGGTCAAACTGTTTGATCACCGAGTTGAGCTGCAGCCTGTATGTCTCTGCCTGCTGCCTGGCCACCTCCACCCTCCTCTCCAGGACGGTCTTGCGGATCTGCCATGAGAGGAACACTATCAGCAACAGTCCCAGCATCGAAAACAGGAGGATTGCCGGCACACTCTGAAAGAATGCGGGCACAACAGTGACACTCATCCTGTCGGGGTTTTCTGCTGTAACACCGTCGGAATTAACAGCCCTGACCTCGAATGTATAGTTACCCGGCGGAAGATCATTGAAAACTACGCTTCGCTCTGCGGAATTGATTGACCATAAATCATTGAGGCCCACCATCCGGTACTGGTATGTAACATTTTCAGGATTCCTGGTGGAGATGCCTGTATAACTGATGCGGACATTGTTTCTTCGGCCCTTGATACGTAGTTGGCTGCCGGTATCATAAAAGAGGGAGGTGTCAAGCGCTGTCATCCATGCTGTTGTGTCACCGGGGATCTCTGCCCGGGTGATGTGGGTCACCGGAGGGCAGCTGTTGGTGCTGTATTTATCCGGATCAAATCTTATCAGCCTGTCAGCCGTTAGTATCCACCAGGCGTCATCAGAGTCCCTGACTATGCCGTTGTCCTGGCAATCGTTCCCTGCGAATCCACGGCTTCGGTCTATTATAGTGTAAAAATCATTCTGCCCCGAATAGTATTTGTCCAGGTCAATAATGCAGATGTCCATCATCCTTCCCACTATCAGCCTGTGATCACCCATGTCACGTATGACATTGGCAGGGAGGTTGACCTCCCCGGGCAGAGCCCTGTTGAACACAGGTTCATCCGGATTGCAAATATAGAGACCTTCAGATCCGGCACTCCAGATGTTTCCCATATAATCGCATAGTATACCCCAGACCGATTCGACGGGAGCGGGACCTGAGAGAAACGGGACGAAAGTTTTGCCGTCAAAGAAGACCACCCCGTAATGTCCGGCAAGCCAGTAATTGCCGTCATGGTCGCGGGCGACGCTTTCCACTATTCCATGACCGGGCCAGGACATCTCTTTGTAGTTTGTTATCTTTTTGTCCTTTATGTGGTATAGTCCGTTGTCCGTGCCCAACATCACGCTATGGTCAGCCGGGTCTTCATAGATAATGCATACCTGGAAGGTTACGGTATCTATTGCCGGCCGGGTGAACCTTTTGCCATCCCAGATGATCACACCCTCTTTTGTCGATAGCCAGACCTCGCCGTTGCTCAGGGTGGTGCTTCCCCTGAAGAAGGATACAGGGTGGTCAAACAATTTCTTGTGTTCATTTATTTCTGTAAATGTTTCACCGTCAAAGTATCTAAGTTCGCCGGTGACTGATCCGGTCCACAGGCCCCCTTCCGGGTCAGCTGCCACGGCCCATGTCTCATCCGGCAGTCCGTTATCGCGGTCATATTCAACGAATGCCTCCGATATGAGCCTGAAGATGCTTGTCTCGGTCCCGGCCCATACCGTTCCCTCCCTGTCCTTATAGTAAAAAGCGAGGCTGCCTCCTTCCCATCGGAGAGATTCAGTACCGACATTCATATTTTCAAGAGGTTCATGAAAATAAGGCACATTATTGCTTATGGTGATGTCTCCCACGGGTTCGTCCCGTATCTTTCTCAGGACTCTTCGGGAGTAGGCAAAAGCTTCATTATTGTCATTAAGAAGATAGAGCGTTGTATCCGCGGGGTTGGTTACAGCCGGTTTCAGTCTTTTATCAAGCAGTGCCGGGTGTTGCTGCTCATAATTGCTGTAATTGCCGTTCTCAAAATAGAGGATCATCCGTTTTCCCACATCAATTGCTGCGCTGAGGAAGAACGTCGCCGTGTCAAAACCGGGGCAGGCCAGTACTATCTGCTTGATTCTGAGAGAGTCAGGGACGGGGTAACTGATGAATTTTTTTCCGTTGAACCGTGCAAGTCCGTTCAGGGTCACTGCCCAGATAGTGCCCTTCTTGTCTTCGATAACGTTATTGATCATGTTTGAAGGCAGGCCATCCTTGCGCAGGTATGATATGAATGTGGAGCCGTCAAAGCGTGCCAGGCCGTTTCTGGTAGGTATCCACAGGTATCCCCGGCTGTCCTGCATCACCGAGGTTGATTGTGTCTGGGGCAGCCCGTCGTCAGAGGTGTATTCCCTGAAGGGGTATGTCTGAGCCTGGAGGGTGAGGCCTGTTGCTGCAATGGTCAGTGTCATCATGACAATCCGACGCATCACCCTCTGTGCTCTCATTTTCAGCTTCATTATCAGCGTTCAGTGCATAAATATACCTCTTTCATAGCTATTACAAAACAGACATTGCCGGGATTGGCCGCAGGACATCAGGAATTTTCGATTGTAGATTTGCGATTGCCGATTGTCGATTTTAGTCCCATCCGTTGGGATGGCTTTAGACCATCAAGAATTGTAAAAGCATGTCCCCACCCACCCACCCTTTTGTTATGGTGCAACGAGCTTATACAACTCTTTATCGCCTATGGCGAATAGATCTCGTGTCTCCATATAGTATGTTTGGCAGAACGTCAATCCATATCCTTGTCCGCAAGCCAGGAAGAATACGGGAACAGTCGCACTTGTTGATAGATGGCCGTAGGCCATCAGGAATTGGTGTGCCGGGGTAATAGACCCACCACCTCCCCGCACCCCCTCCCCGAATCTCCCTGCCCGGCACCTCCTCCCCTTGTGCCGCCTTTCCCCGCCCGGCCTTCCCTGCCTCTACCCCCGTGCCGCCTTTCCACGACGGTCATACACGCCCTCCGTGCCGCCACACGCCTCCACCCTTCCTTTCCCCACGCCTCCCTTGCCCGTCGTAACTTCCTTCATTTGATGACAATTGCGAAAAAAAATTGATTTCACAAATCTCATTGTGTAAATTTGACCTAATAATAAATGATATGCAGCTAATCCGGTAAACTTATTGCATATCAAAATATGAACCCGGAATAACCGCCGGATGAAGAAACTTGCCATCATAAGCGGACTTCTATTTTTTATAGTTTATTTGTGCGTGAACACCCTCGTAACGGAAGAGAGTGCACTGGATGTGATTTATCCCTCCGGATCGGTCAGATCATTATCGGAGATGGACAATGCCGTAATCCCGGTCACGGAAAATACAGATCCCACTGCAAGCAGCATCATGCCTGTAAAGTACAGTTACCTCATTGTGGCAAGCTTCAGCGACCTTGAACAGGCAAACAGGGTGGCAGAAGAGTATGCCGGTAAATTCAATGTTGAAATACATGTCCTTCCACCTGCCGCAAATGGTTATTACAGGATCAGTTATGGAAGTTATTCCACCACCGGAGAAGCAATTGCGGCGCTTGAAACTCTTAAGCAGGAGCATTTTCCTGATGCCTGGCTGCTGACATCAAAATAGCCCGGCCTGATAACCTGGTTTGTTCCCTTCAGATTCCCCTGATTGCCCTTGTAGAAAGTGATTGATTTATGGTCTTCATGTTTTCCGTTTTTCATAACTTTGATAAGCTGCATTTCTAAAATAGTTTAAAATGAAACCTGGATCATTCACACAGTTGTATGTACAGCTTGTCATAGCCGTGTACATGAGGGATAACGCTTTAACCGACCGGATCCGGCCAAGAGTGATTGAATATATCGGGGGGATCGTCGGAGGTATGAGGCACAAGCCGTTGATCGTAAACGGAGCGATGGATCACATGCATATCCTGCTGGGTCTGAATCCCGCCGTATCAATATCGGATACTGTGTCCGGAATCAAAAAAAATTCAACGGTTTTCATCAACCAGAACCGGTTGGTAATGGGTCAGTTCCGGTGGCAGGAGGGGTATGGGGCATTCTCCTACAGTCGTTCAGAACTGGACAATGTGTACAGGTATATACAGAACCAGGATAAGCATCACGCCCGGAAGTCATTCAGAGAGGAATATCTTGCCCTGCTGGACAAGAATCAGGAGGATTATGATCCGAGGTTTCTCTTTGAATTCTTTGACAGCCTCGGGGGACCGGGGCGGCAGGGGTGAGAGGGGGTGGTTGTCATTGCCTGTTACAAATCTTGATGGCCTACAGCCATCCCTGCGGATGTGTATCTGGTGCTACAATTCTTGATGGCCTACAGCCATCGGGTTTTGGGTGATTCTCCCTATCTGCAAATCTTGATGGCCTACAGCCATCCCTGCGGATGTGTATCTGGTGCTACAATTC
>CAZVLJ010000039.1:0-12926 GCA_964627825.1 uncultured Rikenella sp.
TCCTGTCGGGATCACAAGAAATCATCCTGCGCAAGCAGGATGATTTATTTTGAAGGAACCTCAGAAGCCTGCTTCGGAAGCTCAATCCTGTATACACAACTAAGGTCACCCCTTCTCACAGAGGAGACGACCTCTGCTGAAACCTCTACTCCTGCTACCCTGGAGAACATCCTTTCAGCAAATCCCTCCGAACAATAGCATATCACATCTGAGCCGGGAAATACTTCCCTGTCCAGCACAGGGCACACGCAATATGTCTTGTTCTCATCAGCCGTGATGATTCCGGTCGCCTCGTCATAATCAACCTTCCAACCCCATTCCTTTTCAAGAAATCCCATGAATTCATTTAACCTGCCTGTATAGCCTGACAACAGATCATCCATCCTTAGCTGATCATAGTGAATTCCGGCTGACATTTTAATGATTCTCTTCAGTTCGGCGGATTCAAGGTTCTGGTCAAGACTTTCCAGCAACTTTACAAGCCATTGCTGAGTCATTTGATTTCCACTATCCTGATCAGGCCGGCTTACAGTTTCTGCATTCAGGGCAAGCGTTCCAAAGCCGCAACCGCAAAACCCTGCGATGCATGTTCTCCTGATAAATCCCATTCTGTCCATTTTGTGATAGGAATAAAGAAGTTTACAAGGTATTAAAAAACAATGAAAAAATTTGAATCCGGAAGGAAGCCGCCCGAATTGAATTATGGAAGATATGTGGAAAGGTGTGGCCTTGTAAAGTAACAGGATTGAATAAGGCTGAGACATCCGAATGACAAGACAGAACAATACTATGGTCTGATCTCGTCAGTAGTAATATCATACAGTTTTTGCATCCGCCGGTCAATATCAGCAATCCCTGCTGCACAGGCCTTAAGCTCTTCGAATGCCTCTTCTGACTTCTCCCTTTCAAGCTTGTAGGCCAGTTCATGCTCGAGAGACGCCCAGAAATCCATCGCAATGGTCCTGATCTGTATCTCGACATTAACAAGCTCCACCCTGTCAGACAGGAAAACCGGAACCTTCACAATATGATGAAGACTCCGGTAACCGTTGGTTTTCGGGTTCTTAATGTAATCTGTTGTGCGTACAAGCTGAATATCAGACTGTGACAACAGGAACCCGGAAACCATATATATGTCATTGATATATGAACAAATAACTCTGACGCCGGCAATATCCGTGAGGTTCTTCCGGGCAGACTCAACACTGAGTTCACAACCTCTTCGCTTAAGTTTTTCCACAATACTCGCCGGAGTTTTTACCCTCGTCTGGATGAGATGAATCGGATTGCGCTCATGTATGCTGTTAAATTCATTGTTAAGATTCTCAAGCTTGGTGGCAATCTCCCTGGCGGCTGATGAATAGAGGTTTTCAGCGGCAATAAATGACCGGATGGTGTCTATCAAATTTTCCGGCAGAAGCTGACCCTTGATACCCTCAAAAAGATATGATGCCCGTTTAAGGTCCTGTCTGTTCATCTCATTATCCTCTTTGCAATTTACTATCTGAGCTGACTAAAGCAATAAAAAAGTGGAATAAAGATGGTGAAAAAAGGCCGATAATCATATCCTGATTCTCTACATCATCGGAGACAGAAGCCTTACCGTTCTCTCCGCAAGCCTCACAAAAACAGGCCTGTTCTGCCATTCTCTGAAATCGATTTTTTCCGCATCTGCGATGTTGGCATAGAACATATTTGCCATCCGTTCGGCAAATTCGGCCGAATATATATTGGCATTCACCTCGAAGTCGAGATTGAATCTCCGATGGTTCATATTTGCAGATCCCACAACTGAAATCGACCTGTCTATATCCATGGTTTTCGAATGCACGAATCCCTTGCGGTACAGGAATATCTCAGCACCGGAACCCAACAACTCCCCGTAATATGACCGCGCTGCTGCATTTACAATCCGGGAGTCGGAAATCACGGGGAGCAAAAGCTTCACCGAAACACCACTTATACCTGGCGCTCTTAGGTCTATGGACCCCAAAGGGACACTCCGCACTACGGAATAATGCATTGCTGACACTTTTTTCAAGGAAGCAGCAATTTTTTCTTTCAGGCTTCAGAGGGCTTGTCAACGTATGAGCCGGAACAAGCCCTGGCCTAATCCTCCGGTCCGCCCCCTGACTATAGTCGTTACTGTCCTCTTAATAGCTAGAATAATATCCCGGCCTGACCACATATTAACAGGCAATATGCTGTGCAACCCTGACATTAAACAGCATATGGCACAATAGAAATACTATTCGGTTGTTTTACTCAGGAGTACAAATTATCAGCATCTGCAATGAAATCTACCCGGATGTTAAAACCATTTCTCCTTATCATTGCCTTCGCAATCAGTTCACTCAAACCTGCCTGCGGCAACGAACAACTCACTGATACCACCGGAAACAGAGGCGTTCAATTCACCGGCATGACCAAAACACTGTCCAGCCTCCTGAAAACCCGGGCTTCGCAAACAATTCTTCTGGGCGCATATGAAATGGACCCGGAAAAACTGGTCGACGAAGACCTGGCGGCGGTTTTTGATTGCGATTCGGTGATCATGCAGTACCTCGCTGATGCAGAGGAAAATGCAACGTATGGGATGCTCTCCTATGAGATGAGCCGGACAATTGAAAGCCGGTTCAACCCGGATGATGGCTTTTTATATGTCTATGTCATGTCCGATACCACTGCTGACGGAATGTTTTTTAACATCTCAATAAATATGAGCAAGCCGGTTTCTGTTCCGGTTGTGTTCTCTGCTTCTGACTCAAGCTTCTCAACTGCGTTTGATACTACCTGTATGATTGAATTCAATGCCGATATTGATCTCTTCGTAGATGCCGGGCTGGCCCTGAGAGATTCAGCAAGCCGTGCAACAAGCGTCAGAATCAACACTTTCACCGTTGAGTTGTATTCAGTTGCCTGGGATGAAATAGATTATTATGAATGTTTTGACTGCGATTGGCAAAATGTAGATTTTTCAGCACTGGCTGAAGATTCCATACAAGTGATACCTTTCATTATCAATGATATACCTTTTAAGGCCAGGCAACAGTGCTTTATACTAAATGCCAAAACATACTGGTATCTGAGCCAGACTGATCCGGGCAGTTACTTTACCGATGAGGGCGAAGCACCTGTCCTGAGTTTTGAGCAGATAGAAAAGGGAGAGTTCATGTGGAAAGAATCTCATCTAAGCGCACTGGAATCCGTCATGGTCATGCTTCCTGCCGGTGAGAGCTGGGATTCACTGCAGGTATCCGAAAACCGCGCCATGTTTCAGTATACTGTAGACGATCTCTTTGACGGAGAGAGCCTAGAACAACTTTGGCTCCGCTCCGAATACTACCTTGATGAGGGTGCCACGCTCCGAACCAGGAGATACATCCTTGATAAATGAGCTTCTGCCGGATGGCGGCTGGATGATGCTCACCCGTTTATCTCGAGGTCATGGACATATTTGTTATCGTCAGCCAGATAGAGCTCGATGGTGATTGAATAGGGTTTCTTGATCACCACAATCTTGCGGTAACGGCTCAGTTTTTCATCGTTCGCTGCCGTGCAATAGTAATACCTGCACAATCCGTCAAACCGGTCCTCCTTGTCTTCCGTGTGATAGACATTCAATACCAGCGGTTCCGTGTTACCGCTGAGGTAATTGGTTATTGTGATAGACTTATCAGTGATCACAATTGACCTGACCGTACGGTCTATCTCAAAACCGTCCCTTCTGATAGTAGCCGACCTGCTCCTGAATGTCTGCGAAAACAGACCCACAGTGGTCAGTACAAGCAAGCTCAACATGATGACCCTTTTCATGCCAGAGAAATTTGAAATCCATATTTTGACTCAATCTGGTTATACGGATGAGACGTGATTTTGTTTGATTTTATGTTAAACTAAATCACCGCCACGGATACGTCTGTCAACTCACTGGCACTGAACGTCAAAAAAGACTTTCATGGCCCAATCCTCTTTCATAGTTTCAGTTCTCCTAAACGTCCGACTATTATGAAATTATTTCCATTCTTAACTGTTTGGGCTGTTCTTATAGCCCTTAATCCGACAGGTGTGCTTGCCCAGTCTGCCGGTTCAGCAAAAAAAGCCCTTGAGGCCATTGCTAAAAGAGATTTCAAACAAGCCGTGGAGCTTGTCAGGAGAATTGATGACCCCAATTACTGGGATAAATCAGGAGCCACACTGCTTATGTGTGCTGCGGAGATGGGTGCAAAGGAGGTCTGCCAGGTATTGCTTGATAAAGGAGCCGATCCGAACCTCCGTTCCGCCAATGGAACCACTGCTCTCTACGTTGCATCCCAGAATGGTTGCACTGAGGTGGTCAGATTGCTGCTTGACACAGAAGCAGCAACAGACCTGAGGCCTGACAATGGAGCTACTCCCCTGATAATCGCATCAGAGTACGGTCATGACGAAATAGTCAGCCTGCTTGTGGACAAGGGCGCCGACACAGACCTGAAGGACAACCATGGGGCAACTGCGCTCATAGTGGCAGCCCGGAACGGATATGACGAAATAGCAAAAACTCTTCTTGACCGGGGTGCAGATCCGGATATCCGGAACACTGGCGGTTGTACCGCACTGATACTGGCAGCGCAGGAAGGGCATAAAGGTATTGTAAGGTCGCTTCTTGATCATAATGCTGATGTGAACATACATAGTGCGAACGGAAACACAGCCCTGGTGCTGGCTTCTCTCAGGGGCGACAAGGAACTGGCGGAGATGCTGATAGGCGAAGGTGCACGGGTGGACCATAAAACCGGGACCGGGGCAACAGCGCTGTTTGCGGCTGCATCAAGGGGCCACTGCCAGGTGGCAAAGCTGCTGCTGGAAAATGGAGCTGATCCATTGGTCGTAGATGCACAGGGCAAAACAGCATTCTCATATGCAAAGGATTATGCAGTCAGATCACTTCTGACATCCTGGAGCAGAAAATAGAAAGCCAGCCGGTTGCCAGGGATTAACCTTTTCTTCACATCTTTGTTACTACTGTGAAGTAATTCCGTGACACACTGGAAATAATCATTTATTTTGTTTCCGGATTGTTGAGTAACTTTACTATTCAACTCATAAAGAACATAACAATGAACAGAATCGCCATAGCGTCAACCCTGGTTGCCATACTGACCCTGTCTTTCAGGTCAGACAAGCCCGCCTACAACCTGTATGATTCGGAGGGTAAGGATGTAAGATATGAAAAGATGATTGAGAAGATCAGCTCTGCAGACGTGGTCTTCTTCGGGGAACTGCATGACAACCCGATAGCACACTGGCTGGAATACGAGGTCACTGCTGATCTTTTCAGGCTCGCCGGTAAAAAGCTGGTTCTGGGTGCGGAGATGTTCGAAGCCGATAACCAACTGCTGCTTGATGAGTATCTTGGATCGGAGTATGCTGCCGACAAGTTCGAGGCTGAGGTTAAGCTCTGGAAAAATTACAAAACCGATTATAAACCCCTGGTAGAATTTGCACAGAAACACCGGTTGCCCTTTATTGCCACCAATGTTCCAAGACGTTATGCCTCAATGGTATCACGGGGAGGATTTGAGGAACTCGATTCGCTGACAGCCGAAGCCAAAAGATATATAGCCCCACTCCCTGTCTCGTATGACCCGGAACTAAAGTGCTACAAGGACATGATGTCAATGCACGGCATGCCGGGGATGGGAGGAAAACCGAACGAGAACCTCCCAAAAGCACAGGCTGTCAAGGATGCAACCATGGCACACTTCATTGCTGAGAACCTTGAGGAAGGCATGATCTTTATTCACTATAACGGTGCGTACCACTCAGACAACTACCTGGGAATTATCCACTACCTGAAGCTCTACCGTCCCGGCATCAAAGTCGCAACCATATCCACTGTGCTTCAGGATGATATCACAAAGCCGGATCCGGAGAACCTTGGCATAGCAGACTTCATCATAACCATACCAGCAACCATGACCCGTACTTACTGACCCTGATTGACTTCCGGACATGCTCCCCGGAATTCAGAAAGGCAACTAATGTCAGTGCAAGTAATACGATCTTCATAGCTTTTGCTATTTTTCCCGGTGTGACAGCACCATAATCAGGGTTTCTATTGTTGACTTTTATATTAGACTGTAAGAGTAAAAATAAATATCTTTGGGCTCTTATCCTGAAAATCATGCTAAGCAGAGTCAGAGAGATTCTAGACCACGAATCTGATGCCGTAAGAAACATACCGGTGACTGAAACCTACGACCATGTTATTGAGTTGATACACAAACATGTGCATCAGCTCAAAGGTAAGCTGGTGACAAGCGGTATGGGAAAGGCAGGGCAGATAGCGCATGATTTTGCCACCACCTTCAGCTCCACCGGCACCCCGGCCGTGTTTCTCCATCCCAGTGAGGCTCAGCATGGTGATCTGGGCGTGCTGCAGGAAAATGACCTGCTGCTGGTCATCTCCAACTCCGGGCGCACAAGGGAGATTCTTGAACTCCTTGATCTGAAGGATAACCTCTTTCCAGTGATGCCGGTGGTGGTCATCACCGGCAACAACTCCTCCCCTCTATGGGAAAGAGCTACCCTGGGACTGTTTACGGGGGGACCTGCCGAGGTCTGTCCGCTGGGTCTGACACCCACAACCTCCACCACCGTCATGACTGTTATAGGCGACGTGCTGGTAGCGCTGATGATTGAGAAGATTGGTTTTACCGCCTCTGAATATGCAAAGCGTCACCATGGCGGTTATCTCGGTTACAAGTCAAGGGAACGCTCAGGCAGCCAGGGCGGATCAATCTACTGAAAAGTAACATCCCCTCTTATGCCGGGCCCCGGTTATCCGGAAGGCCGTTTCTATTGCACCAGGTCAGATACCCCTTCCAGAACATATGATGGCCGGTAGGCAAATTTGTCAACGGTTTTGACGGATGAGATACCCGTCAGCACAAGCAGCGTGTCTATCTCTGACTCAATCCCGGCAATTATGTCAGTGTCCATCCGGTCACCGATAATGATTGTTTCCTCATTGGAGCAGCCTAATTTCTTCAGGGCTATTCTCATCATCAGCGGATTGGGTTTGCCAACGAAATAGGCCTGCCTCCCTGTTGACAGCTCAATGGGTGCTATCAGCGCCTTGGTTGCAGGGATGATCCCATTTTCAACAGGACCCGTGAGATCAGGGTTAGTGCCAATGAGCCTGGCGCCTTTAAGCACCAGGTTGACAGCCTGCTCAATCTTTTCAAAACTGTAGCTGCGCGTGTCACCCACAACCACATAGTCAGGATTATAGTTATTCATCGAATAACCGGCATTGTACATGGCATTGATCAGGCCTGCCTCACCGATGATATATGCTGTGCCCCGGGCTTTTTGTGCGGCAAGAAAATGGGCAGTTGCCAGGGCGCTGGTATAGAATACATCTTCATCAAGATCAATACCCAGCCTTGACATCTTCTCCTGTAGCTCCTTGGGCGTCCTCTCACTTGAATTGGTCAGAAAAAGGAACTTCTTACCCTCCTTCTTGAGCCACTCCACGAACTCCGGAACACCCGGAAGCAGTTTGTTGCCATGATAGATCACACCATCCATGTCACTGATAAAGGCTTTCTTGCTCTTTATCCTTTCAATAATCTCTCTGTTTTTCATTTCTCTGTATTATGGCGCAAAAATAACACTTCGGCGTCACAATGTAAAGTATGAGAGAGACAGTCAGACGAGAAAAACGGTGACATTTTTGTTTCTGCATTTGCCGGCCAGGCACCTCCGATATCACCATTCCGGTTGAGGTTGTTTTATATGTGAAGTGTTATTGCACTTTAATTTCAAAAAGAGTAGTTTTGGTGCGAACCGCCGTAGATTACAGTGCAGCGGGTAAACTAACCACAACCATATCATATTATATCAAAGATGACGACAAGTGAAGCAGCGGCTACGATAAGCCGCAAAAATTACATCGTGGGCATGACAGTCATTGCCATATTCTTTTTCATCTTCGGATTTGTAACATGGCTCAACGGAATCCTTATACCGTTCCTGAGAACAGCCTGCGAGTTGACCGATTTCCAGGCCTATTTTGTAACATTTGCCTTCTACATCTCCTATTTCGTGATGTCACTCCCCTCTTCAGCAGTACTCAAG
Organism: uncultured Rikenella sp.; assembly: GCA_964627825.1. Taxonomy (GTDB): domain Bacteria; phylum Bacteroidota; class Bacteroidia; order Bacteroidales; family VadinHA17; genus SR-FBR-E99. Next base: position 8,125 of record CAZVLJ010000039.1, read on the forward strand.
AAGACAGGCTTCAAGAATGGCATGTCAATAGGTCTGTGGGTCATGGCCGTGGGTGCACTCATCTTCATCCCGGCAGCCCTGGAGAGAAGTTATGCAATCTTCCTTTTCGGACTCTTTGTACAGGGCACAGGGATGGCTCTGCTTCAGACAGCATCAAACCCGTATGTGACTATCATCGGCCCCCGCGAGAGCGCTGCCAAGCGTATCAGCATGATGGGAATAGCAAATAAGTTTGCAGGGGCTATTGCTCCGGTCATACTGGGAGCCCATATACTGAAGGACTCTCATGTCCTGGACCGGCAGCTGGCTGAGGCTGCCGATGCTGTGGTACGTGCAGGAATACTTGATGAGCTCGCCACAAGGGTTATCAATCCATATATCATCATGGCAGTCATACTTGTGGCGCTGGGACTGCTCCTTCGCTTTGCGCACCTCCCGGAGGTGGACACCGATGCGGAAGAACCTTCTGTTGGGGAAACAAACGCCAATAAAACAAGCATCTGGCACTTCCCGCACATGATCGTAGGTGCCATTGCACTCTTTTTCTACGTGGGCGTGGAGGTAATTGCCGGAGACACAATAATCCGCTACGGACAGTCACTCAGCATTGACATGTCATCAGCCAAATACTTCACATCCCTCACCATGCTGGGTATGATTATCGGATATATCTGCGGCATCATTTTCATCCCCAGGGTGCTTTCCCAGGTCAATGCATTGCGCATCTCTGCAATCCTTGGCGTTATCTTTACCCTGGGGGCAATTCTCACACCCGCCGGACAGCAGATCACCATGCCATTCAGGGACCTGGTCACCTTCGAGGCTGTGACACTGACCATACCTGTCACTGTGCTGTTCGTAGCGCTGCTCGGACTGGCCAACGCATTGATATGGCCAGCCATGTGGCCCCTGGCCCTCAACGGCGTGGGACGGTTCACAAAGACAGCCTCGGCACTGCTGGTGATGGCTGTCGTGGGTGGCGCTATCATTCCTCTGCTTTATGGCAAGCTGGCTGACATCTTCAACACCCAGGCTGCTTACTGGGTATGCCTCCCCTGTTATCTTATCCTGCTGTACTACTCACTCCACGGATACAGACTGAAGGGAAGATAAAAGGGAGTCATGGAACCCGACCTGAAAAAGATGTTTGGCCGGTTCAGGGCAGAAGGGACATTCCTGGAAGGAAAGTCATTCGGCCCCGGGCATATACATGATACCTTCCGCATCCTGACCGCAGAGAAGGAGTGTGATGACTACATCCTTCAGAGGCTCAACAGCAATGTTTTTTCTGACATACCCCGCCTGCAGGAGAATATGGAAAGGGTGACCACCCACCTCCGGAACAAAATTTCCACCAGGGACGGAAGCGATGTGAAGAGGGAGTGTCTCACCCTTGTCCCTGAAAGGGAGTCAGAGAAGTCATTTCTGACCGATGATGAGGGACGGTACTGGAGAATGTTCATCTTCATACGTGATCACACTTCATACGAACGGGTTGATTCACATCATAAGGCTTTCGAGGGCGGAAGGATCACAGGCAGGTTCCAGGCACTGCTTGCTGACCTGCCAGGCCCGGTGCTGCATGAGATAATTCCCGACTTCCACAATATTGTCTGGCGCCTGGAGAACTTCCGCAAGGTGTTGACCGCAGACACTACGGGGAGAGCTGCGTCAGTAAGCCGTGAAACAGATGAGATACTCCGCCGCGAGGAGGAGATGAAGATAATCATCACGCTGGGGGCTGAAGGACTTATACCTCTGAGGATAACCCATAACGACACAAAATTTAATAATATCCTATTTGACAGGAAAACCGACAGGGCACTGCTGATCATCGATCTTGACACAGTTATGCCGGGATATGTGCATTACGACTTCGGAGATGCCATCCGCACTGCAGCCAACAGGGCAGAGGAAGACTCTGAGGACCTTTCGGATGTATCAATGGATATTGAAATTTTCCGGGCATATGCCGAAGGCTTCCTCTCGGAAGCCGGAGATACCCTCAATGCCACCGAGATCGAATACCTCCCCTTCGCACCAAAACTCTTAACCTATATTATGGCTACCCGGTTCCTGACTGACTATCTTGACGGGGATAACTACTACAAGATAAAGCACCCGCTCCATAACCTGCAGCGAGCAAGGGCACAACTGAAGTTGTTACAAGACATGGAAGCACAGAATAACACTATGATACAGATAATCAAAAACATAATAAAATGAAGAAACTTTTCCTCCTGGTCATTGCCTTATTGGGCGCTACCCTTTTTATAAATTCCCAGTCGCAGGCCGTGGCTGTTGACAGCTCAAAATTTTCAGCTTACTGGTGGCATAGCAAGGATATGTATGATCATCTTCCGGATATCAGGAACGAGATCGTTTTCCTTGGCAACAGCATCACTGACGGTGCAGAATGGTTTGAACTGCTGGGCAATAAAAAATGCATTAACCGGGGCATCAGCGCTGATATTACTGAAGGGATACTCCTTCGTCTTGACGCTGTGACAAAGCTGCAGCCAAAAAAACTTTTCATTATGATAGGTGTCAATGACCTGTCTCGCAACATGACCCCTGATGAGGTTGCTGCCAATTACAGGAAAATACTTGAGAGAGTACGGACCGAGTCTCCGCGGACGAAGGTTTACATACAGAGCGTCCTGCCGGTGAATCCTGCCACCGGAATGGCAAAGAACCATACCAACAAAACACCGCAGATAATAGAACTTAACGGTAAACTGAAGGAACTGGCTGCCGAGTTCGGGCACACTTACATTGACCTCTTCACCGTAATGGCTGATGCTGACAATCACCTCCCCCGAAGCCACAGTGTTGACGGACTCCATCTCACTTACAGGGCTTACAAAGTCTGGGCTGACGCCATCAGGCCATATGTGAAATAATTTTTGTTCCATATTTATCTTCCTGTCTGTTAAACATTAAAGACCTGTTTTCTGTTTCCGTTCGAAAATAGATTTGCATAACAGGGGCAAATTGATGACTTTTGTCATGTCATTTTCACGACGTGAGAGCCACTATTTGCCAACAGTTCATTTATGGAAATAAACGGGAAGTATTTCAGATCATACACTGAGAGAGAAGAGGCACTGAAGAAGCAATACAGTGCAGAACGGATCAGGAAGCAGCATTCAAAGGGCAAGCTGACGGCACATGAGCGGATAGCGCTCCTTTTTGACGAAGGCACCTTTGAGGAGATTGATGCCTATGTGACCCCGTCAGATCAGGGGGTTGAGTTCGGAAAGGTAGAGCTCGCATTTGGTGACGGTGTGGTTACCGGGCATGGCAAGATTGACGGCCGGCTGGTCTTTGCCTTTGCGCAGGATTTTACCATTATGGGAGGTTCGCTCGGCATAGTCCATGCCCGCAAGATAGCGAAGGTGCAGGAGATGGCCCTTAAGATGGGCACCCCCTTCATCGGGATCAATGACTCAGGCGGCGCAAGGATACAGGAGGGTATTGCCAGCCTGAACGGATATGCTGCCATCTTTAACAATATCATACAGTCATCCGGTATAATCCCGCAGATCTCGGTGGTCATGGGTCCGGCGGCCGGAGGGGCTGTCTATGCACCTGCCCTTACTGACTGGGTCTTCATGACCAGCAATACAAGCTATATGTTCGTCACCGGCCCGAATGTTGTCAGGGAGGTGCTCAATGAGGAGATAAGCAGTGAGGAACTGGGAGGCGCCGAGGTGCATGCACGGAAGAGCGGTGTGGCCAACATGATATATGACGATGAGGAGAACACAATCATTGCTGTAAGGAAATTCCTCTCGTACCTTCCGTCAAACAACCTCGAAAATCCGCCGGTGTCTGCTTACAGTGATGACACTCCTGATTTTAATCCCAGACTGCGTGATATTATGCCGGATGACCCCAATAAGGCATATGATGTACGTGATGTAATCAACCTTATAGTTGACCGGAACAGTTTCTTTGAGACCTCTGAGCTGTTTGCCCCAAGTCTCATTACCGGTTTCGGCCGCATGAAGGGACATACCGTGGGTATTGTGGCTAACCAGCCCAAGGTACTGGCAGGCGTACTGGATATTGACTCATCTGCCAAAGGAGCACGCTTTATCCGTTTCTGTGATGCCTTCAATATCCCGATACTTACCCTTGAGGATGTGCCGGGATTCCTTCCGGGCAGGGATCAGGAACACGCGGGAATTATCAGACATGGGGCGAAGATGCTGTTCGCCTACGCCGAAGCCACGGTGCCGCGCATAACCGTGATCCTGCGCAAGGCCTATGGCGGTGCCTATATTGTTATGAACAGCAAAGGCATGGGAGGTGATTTCAACTACGCCTGGCCATCAGCAGAGATAGCTGTTATGGGACCTGACGGCGCGGTGGCCATCCTCTACCGTCGCGAGCTGGCGGAGGCAAAGGATCCGGCAGCGCTGAAAAAGGAACTGGTCAGGAAATACCGCGAGAAGGTGGCCAACCCTTTTATTGCTGATGAGAAAGGTTATATTGATGAGGTGATTGATCCGGCTCAGACTCGCGCCAAACTGCTCTCGGCGTTTGAGGCTCTTGGCAACAAGAGCGTGAAGGTGCCCTCACGCAAGCATGGCAATATGCCGCTTTAACAGTCGGCAGCCGGCAGCCGGCAGTTGGCAGTCAGGACTGAAAATTGGATACGTTGGAATATGGTCATAGACCATCAAGAATTGCAGGATAGCCGCAGACCATCAAGAATTGCAGGATGGTCGTAGACCATAAAGAATTGTAGAACAGATGGTTACATACCACAGATGGTCGTAGACCATCAAGAATTG
>CAZVLJ010000039.1:13026-26101 GCA_964627825.1 uncultured Rikenella sp.
TTGTAGAACAGATGGTTACATACCACAGATGGTCGTAGACCATCAAGAATTGTAGAATATGACCAGAATCAACCGCATATTGATAGCCAATCGCGGCGAGATAGCCGTCAGAATAATGCGCACAGCCCGCAGAATGGGAATTGAATGCGTGGCCATACGCACGGCAGCAGAGCCTGATGCCATGTATCTCTCAATGGCTGACATCATCCACCATGAGGAGGATGAACTGGCAGAAATACCTGTATTCCTCGATGTGGAAAAGTTGATCGGCATAGCTCTGAAGACGGAATGTGACGCACTCCATCCGGGATACGGTTTCCTGTCTGAGAACGCATATTTTGCCGAAAAGTGCCGTGATAACGGGATTATCTTCATCGGTCCTTCACCCGATGCCATCTACAAGATGGGCAATAAACCCGTTGCAAGACAGATAGCCCTGAAGCACAGGATACCGATGGCCATGGGTTCAGCAGGCAGTGTGGCCAACGAGGATGAAGCCATCAACCAGGCCGCAATGATTGGTTATCCCGTGATCATCAAAGCAGCATCGGGTGGCGGTGGCCGCGGCATGCGCGTCGTACGCCAGGAGTCAGATATGGAAAAGATGTTCATCCTTGCCAGCAGAGAGGCTGAGAAAGCCTTCAATGACCCCGGCGTCTTCATAGAGAAATACATAGAGAACCCCAAGCACATCGAGTTCCAGATACTGGGTGACACTCACGGCAACATCATTCACCTCGGTGAGAGAGAATGTTCAATACAACGCAAGCACCAGAAGCTGCTTGAGGAAGCCCCCTCCCCTGCCCTTGATGAAGATATCAGGGCAACGATGGGAGAGACAGCCGTCAGAATAGCCGGTGCTGTCGGTTACTATTCTGCCGGCACCGTGGAATTCCTGCTGGATTCTGAGCACAATTTCTATTTCATGGAGATGAATACCCGCATCCAGGTAGAACATCCCGTAACGGAAATGGTAACGGGTATAGACCTGATTGAACAACAGATACGTATTGCCTCCGGAGAGAAACTGACTATCAGGCAGGAAGATGTCAGACTGACCGGATGGGCCATTGAGTGCCGCATCAATGCGGAGGACGTGCAGGCAGGCTTTGCCCCTGCCCCGGGAAAGATTGAAAAGATCAGTCTGCCCGATGAACCAGGAATAAGGATTGATACCGGTGTCAGGGCAGGATCATCAATAGTTGCTTCATATGACTCCATGATAGCCAAACTGATAGTCACCGGCAAAAACCGGCAAGAAACCATTATCAATGCCAAGCAGGCTCTTGATAAAGTCTGGATCAAGGGAACTAAAACAACACTACCATTCTTCAGGATGCTCATGCGCAATCCCCTCTTCCAGGCAGGTACCTTCACCACCGCTTTCATTGAGAAGGACCTTGAAAAATTCTATCAATGCAGTGAATATGAAGAGGCAATAGCTGCCTGGATAGCAACAAAGCTCTTCGTGGAAGAGAATCTTACAGACAAGAGTGCGGACATCAGCTTCGAACAGGGGCGTGAGCTCACTCCCTGGCTGCTGAGAAAGAGACTGACACAGTTTTAAAATCTGACTTATGACTCCGGAAAAACCAGTAATAAGAAAATTATATGCCCTCCCGAACGAGGGTCGCAGATTTGCCTTCACCCTGCCGCTGAAGAATACTATCAGGGTGAACGGCAGGGACTATAAGGTGGAACTGAGGGAGGACGACAGGTACGGCGTCCACGTTTTCTGGAAGAACAGACGCTATCCTGTAGAGATCGTTCGCACCAGGCAGAACAGGTACGAGATTCTCTTCAATGATATTAGCCACACCTTTACAATTGAGACCCCTGTTTCGCTTCAGCGGAAAAAGGTGCTCGGCAGCAGGAGCAGGAAAAATGCCGGTCTGGTGGTCAGAGCGCCTATGCCGGGAAAGATCACAGATGTGATCGTACGTGAAGGTTCGGAGGTGATTCGCGGAGAAGCTCTTGTGATCCTGGAAGCCATGAAAATGCAGAATGAAATTCAATCTGTAGTCACCGGCACGATCACCAAAATAGGAGTAAAACCGGGTCAGAATGTGATGAAAGATGATATCTTAGCAGAGATAACTGTCAAATAGCTCTGTCATGACACTGAATGGAAGCCTCTTCCTGAAGCCGTTGGCTGCCGTGGCGGTCATAATTCTCATTGTATCATGTACCCGTTTTTCAGGCAACGGATACTCTTCCGCCTGGGAACAGTACCCTGACAGCCGGTGGGTCGGTCCAGACCTGTGGGCAAACAGGCTGGCCGACTGGGAAGTGCGTGACGGCAGGCTGGTATGCACTGCCAATAAGCCTCTGCGTACGGTCCACCTGATGACCCGCAGGATAGCCCCGGGCGAAGGAAACCTGATGACAATTGTCAATATCAGGCGTGAGAAGATCGCAGGCCCAGCCACGGATGAAGCAGCAGGCATACTCGTTGGGGCAGGACCGACACTTGAGCACCTGTCGGCAAGCCTTATCTTTCATTCATGGGGAGAGGGTGCCGGACTCTTCATCGGTATTGACAGTGACGGCAAGATCTTCATACGTGACCTGGAGAAGGAGAATGAGTTCGCTGCCTATGCCACCAGAGGCCGGAAGAACTGGACAGAGACTATAATAAAAATCACAGCAGAGAAAGAGAGCCAGGGCATGACAAAGATTAATGCCATGGCGGTGGATCCGGTTACCCGGCGGGTTATATCAGAGATAAAGGACATTACTGTTGATGAAGAGCGGATGACAGGAAATATTGCCCTGGTTGCTCACCATGACAGGCAGACAGTGGCCGGCAGCACCTTCTCCTTCGATCACTGGCGTGTAAGAGGCTCACGCACTCACAGCTTCAAAGAGAGAAATACAGGGCCCATTGTCTCTGCACAATATACCCTCAGCAGGGGCATACTCAGGATGACGGCACAACTGATGCCTGTAACAGGCGATCTATGTGACTCTGTGGAGCTGCACTTCACCGATGAGGACAAATGGCAGAGAGTGGCTGTGGCTGCCGTTGACACACCATCATATACAGCCTGCTTCAGACTGCCGGGGATAACTGGCAGCCAGGACAGGCCATACCGTCTGGTGGCCCGCTATAAACTCGGGAACAGAGGGGTCAACACCCTTGCCGGAACAATCAGGCATGATCCTGTTGAGAAAGATAAGATCAAAGTGCTTGCACTGTCTTGCATTGAACAGGTGATCAAGCCTGATCCGGGACGCTGGGTGGGCATTGACGCCGGATATTTCCCCTTTGACCGGTACATACTCTACCCCCATTCACGCATGACCGGTAACCTGAAGAAACAAAAGCCTGACCTCCTGTTCTTTGCGGGAGACCAGGTGTATGAAGGAGCCTCACCAACAGCTGCCGTATTTGGCAACGGAGCCATGGAAGACTACCTCTATAAATGGTATCTGTGGTGCTTCACCTATCGTGACCTGACAATGAATATTCCCTCTGTTACCATTCCTGATGACCACGACGTATACCAGGGCAACCTGTGGGGAGATGGCGGTAGCCCAACCCCGCCCGGTCTTAATGGTGCAGCTGCCCAGGATGCGGGAGGCTACCTCATGCCCCCGGGATTTGTCAACATGGTTCAGAAAACACAGACCAGCCACCTCCCCGATCCCGTTGACCCAGCACCGGTTCAACAAGGCATTTCTGTTTACTTCACCGAGTGTAACATTGGCGGAGTGAGCCTTGCTATATTAGAGGACCGCAAGTTCAAATCAGCCCCTGCACCTCTCCTGCCTGAAGCCGTGATAGTTAACGGATGGGCTCAGAACAGGCGCTGGAGGCCTGATTGGCAGTCAGAAACCGTCAGAGCTTCCCTCCTTGGTGAACGACAGCATGCTTTTCTTGAAAAATGGGTCAGCGACTGGTCCGGTGGCACATGGATGAAAGCAGTGCTGTCACAGACACTGTGGTCATGCCTCTCAACCCTCCCTGACTCGGCGACGAGTGACGCAATTGTACCATTCCTGGAGATACCCGACTCAGGGACCTATGTCCGGGGTGACAGGATAGTTGCGGACTACGATTCGGACGGCTGGCCGCAGAGCGAACGTGACCGGGCCATAAAGACAATAAGAAAGGCATTTGCACTTCATATCTGCGGTGATCAGCACCTGCCTTCTACAATTCATTACGGCACTGACAACTGGAATGATGCCGGTTATGCCATCGTAGCACCCGCTTCGGGTAATATCTTCCCTCGTAGATGGTTCCCACCTGAACCCGGACGGAACAGGGCTGAAGATACGCCGGAATACACCGGCGAGTTCAGAGACGGATTCGGGAACAGAATTACTGTTATGGCAGTAGCCAATCCTCACAAGAGCATGGCAGAGCCAATAAGGCAGAATGAGCTTGTAACCGGTTATAGTGCAGTTACATTCAGCAGGAATGACAGGACAATTGAAATGGCCAACTGGCCGGGCTACGCTGATCCCATAAATGATGAACCCTTCCCCGGGTGGCCGGTAACAATCTCACAGGCTGACAACTACGGACGAAAGACTACAGGGTGGCTTCCGGAGGTAGTGACACAGGGACTCAATAATCCTGTGATAAGGGTCATAAGCGAAAGCAATGGCGAGCTGGTGTACAATCTCAGGATCACAGGCAACAGGTACCAGCCGGGAGTCTTTTCCTATGGGGCCTACACAATTGAGGCAGGAGATCCTGATAGGGATATGTGGAAAAAAATTGAGGGGGTCCAGGCATGGACATCCCCTCAACGTGAACCTGTTATGCTGGTTTTCTGAACCTGCTCAGCCCCCCCTATGCCTTCGGAGCATTCTTAAGGGTGGCAACAAGGAAGTTCCAGAATTTATCTACTGATTCAATCTCAACTTTCTCATCCGGGCTGTGCGGATAACGAATTGTCGGGCCAAAGCTGATAGCATCAAGTTTAGGATACACACCCATAATGATGCCACACTCCAGTCCGGCATGAATGGCTTTTATCTCGGGCACCCTGCCGTACAGCTTGTTATAGGTGGTCTTCATGGTCTCCAGTATAGCGCTGTCAACGTTGGGCTTCCACCCGGGATAGTTGCCTGACAATTCCACCTCGCAGCCTGCAAGATGAAATCCTGCAGCTATCTTCCATGCTGTTGCCTCCTTGGCTGTCTCCACTGAACTTCTTGTAAGACAGAAGGCTTCAAATTTGCCGTCCCCGATACGCACAATAGAAAGATTGTTCGATGTCTCTACCACTCCCGGCATGCTGGGACTCATTCTCTGCACCCCGTTAGGACAGACGAATACGCCCCTGATGATACGGTACTGGTCAGCCTCATTCATTACCCTGGCAGGTGCTTCAGTCACCTTGAATATCAGCTTGATATCCGGGTCAACTTCGTTGAACTCTGCCCGGTACATCTTCTCATACCCCTTCATGAACTTTTCAAACTGGGCCTTTTTGATTGTGGGAACCACAATGGTTGCAAATGCTTCACGCGGTATTGCATTGCGAAGATCACCGCCGGAATAACCGGTAATACGCATTCCAAAGTCATGCTCTGCCTGCTGGAAAAACCTGAACATCAGCTTATTGGCATTGGCCTTACCGAGGTGGATATCAAGTCCTGAATGCCCTCCCCTGAGTCCCTTGAGGCTCAGCTTATAAGCGGTCACACCAGCAGGGGTCTTCTCCTGCTTGTAGGTGCGGGTAGCCCCCACATCGATGCCGCCGGCACATCCCACATATAGTTCGCCCTCATCCTCGGAGTCCATATTGACAAGAATCTCTCCCTTCAGAATGCCCTTTTTAAGATTCTTGGCACCTGTCATGCCTGTCTCCTCATCAATGGTGAAGAGTCCCTCAATTGGCCCATGAACCAGCTTGGGATCAGTCAGGACAGCCATAGCAGCAGCCACTCCCATTCCGTTATCGGCTCCCAGTGTTGTGCCTTTTGCCTTCACCCATCCCTGATCAATCCATGTCTCAATGGGATCTTTCTCGAAATCAAACTTCTTGTCTGAGTTCTTCTGGGGCACCATGTCTAGGTGAGCCTGAAGGATTATACCCTTGCGGTTCTCCATTCCCTTTGTGGCGGGTTTGCGTATGACCACGTTACCGGTTTTGTCAACGATGGTCTCAAGGCCATGCTCGTTGCCAAACTTTTTCATATACTCGGTCATCCTGTGCTCCTTCTTGGAAGGACGCGGAATCTGTGTTATTTCATAGAAATACTGCCACAGAAGCTTTGGTTCAAGTTTTTTAATCTCACTCATAGTTATCTGTTATTTACTGTTTTTCTACAATGTTGGGCATCTCCAGGCCGTAGCCCTTCCTCTTATCTTCTGCTTTCAGAAGGAATCCGAAGATGAGTGCCACTACTCCCAGAGAGGTAAAAATCATCATGGGAATTTTATAATCGTAACTTGGGACTTCTACACCTTCAAGCAGATATGTACCTGTTATGCAGTATTTATCAAGCACCCAGCCTATCAGATAGGGAACCCCCATCAGACCCCAGTTCTGCACCCAGAAGATAAGGGCATATGCTGTTCCCAGCTGCTTGTCAGGTATAATCTTTGGCACAGATGGCCACATGGCTGAAGGCACAAGTGAAAACCCGATTCCTAAGATAATGGTAAGGAAGAAAGCCATCCATGGCTTATCAAGAGCGGGTATTGAGAACATGGCATGAACAAAAATAAGCAGCAATGCTCCTATTATCATTATTGTTGCCCCCTTCCCCTTTCTGTCATAAAGATTGCCGAAAAGGGGAGTAAGAAGTATTGTTCCGAAAGGCAACACTGAGGGTATGAGTCCGGCGGTTTCGGGATTAAGGCCAAACTTATTTACCATAAGGTCAGCAGCATATTTAAGGAATGGGAAAACTGCCGAGTAAAAGAGCACGCAAAGTATTGCAATATACCACCAGCCCCTGTTCTTCAGGATAAAGAGGATATCCTTGAGACTGAAACTCTCCTCTTCCTCCTGTGGTATACCTTCCTTGGATTGGGCAATTGATGCATCAAGCTTCTTGTCCATACCACAGTAGACAAAGAATGCTATCATGCCTATACAGAGCAGTATAAGCGCAACCAGGATTGGCATGGATACGTGTCCCAGAGCCTTCGCCAGAGGCGCTGATCCCGCAAGAGCCAATGTTGTTCCAAGGCGGGCAGTGGCCATCTCGAGTCCCATAGCCAAGGCCAGTTCTTTACCCCTGAACCATTTGACAATGATCTTTGAAACAGTTATGCCAGCTGTTTCAACACCAACGCCGAATATTGCGTAGCCCAATCCCGCCATAAACACCTGCGGGCTGGCATCCCAGAAAAGAAAATGCCATGTCTGCCCGTCAAAAGCATGGGTTGAGAGTGCCCAGAACTTGAGGGCCGTACCTCCGACCATGAGCATTGTAGCCATTTTCCCTGTAAATCTTACACCCATCTTGTCGAGGATGATCCCTCCAATGATCAACATGATAAGGAAGACGTTGAACCAGCCATATGCACTGGTGAACAGGCCATACTCCTCGCTGCTCCATGACAGCTGTTGTTCAAGCATCGGCTTTAACGGTGCCATGGCATCAGTCAGAAAATAACCACATAACATGGTGAAGGCCACAACTGCAAGGGCAGTCCATCTGGCTGCCTTAGAGTCGGCAAGGGTCTGTCTAATTTTTTCCATTTTCAGATTTCGAGTTTACAAAAAATAACACGGTGCGTAAATGTATAAAAAAATCATTCCAATAAAAGAGTCAAAAAACATCACTATGAACTTTGTGGCATAATTTTGGTTATTGAACTGATTCACTATTTTTGTGCACTTATTTGTTTAAGATTTAAACTATTCAAATCATTGAATGAAATGAAGAGACTGATAATTATACTGTTGCTAACCGCCCCTGCATTATTTGCCACTGCCCAGGACACTGCCGTTAAATGGTACTCCATAGAGGAGGCTGTTGTGCTGGCCAAAACCAGTCCGAGGCCCATCTTCGTGGATGCATATACTGACTGGTGCGGATGGTGCAAGAAACTGGACAAGGATACATTTTCTCACCCCATAATTGCAGAAATACTCAACACACAATATTACGCAGTCAAGTTTGATGCAGAAGGCCGGGAGCCCGTTACTTTTCAGGGCAGGAAATTTGTCAATGACGGAAGCCTTGGAAGAACGCACCAGCTGGCATATGCTCTTCTGCAGGGTAAGCTGGGTTACCCCACGGTGGTATTTCTGACGGCAAGCAGCGAACTGATCACACCCGTCTCAGGCTATAAAACACCTGCCCAGATAGAACCGATGCTGCAGTACTTTGCAGGCACAAGCTGGCAGCGACAGAGTTATGAGGATTTCATGAAAACATTTACCCCCAGGGTGAAGCAGTGACCTCCCCGAAGCAAGGGATTGAGTAAACAGGATCCAAACAAGTGCACAACAGATGATACCAGAACTGGCCCAGTCTCCATACCAGGTAACCCCACAGCTTGAGGATGCTATGGGCACAACTGTCAAGTACCTCACCCGCAAGGTAAAACCACACTCCAAAATTCTGGATGTAGGGCAGAAGAATCCGTTGACCGAATTACTTTCAGAAGGGGAACTGAAGCTAAGTATTGACAATACTGAGGGTGATTTGGACGTGTTTACCATCACTGATGACACAAAGTACGATTATATCCTTTACAGCCATACCATTGAGCATCAGTTTAACCCGCTTCATACCCTTCTGGAACTGAAGAAGGTGATGACAGAAAACACGCTGATGTTCATAATCCTGCCTCGCAGAGGCAAGCTTCTCTGGTGCAGGGGACATTTTCATGAGATTGATGATTACAGGATGAGATTATTGCTTGACCGTGCAGGCCTTGACATCGTAACCCTGGAATTGCACAAGGCATGGAGACCATGGTACTTCTACCTGACAGGCTTCAAGCCGATCCTCAGATTGTTCCTTGAGTACAACGCTTACTATGAAGTCAGGCTAACACGGTGACCCGAACCGGATGAAGGGAAAAATACTATATATATACCCTGACTGCTCAACATTTATTCAAAAAGATATTGCCTTCCTTTCACGGAAATACGAGGTGGTAACACCCGGTCATACGTGGAGCAACAAGAACAGGACACCATTAAATTTTTTCATCCAGCTTCTCTTCCTCTCCAGGCATATGCTGTCATGCAGGGCCGTCTTTGTAATGTTTGGCGGATACTGGTCATTTCTGCCGGCCCTGTTTGGGAAAATTACAGGTAAGTCTGTTTATATCATTCCTGGCGGCACAGATTGTGTCTCATTTCCATCACTGAACTATGGCAGCCTGCGCAAGCCGGTCATGAGGGCCTTTATCAAATGGTCCTTCAGTCTCTGCACAAAGCTCCTTCCTGTTGACGAGTCACTGGTGGAGTCAGAATATCACTGGCTTGAAAACCCCGATTATCCAAAGCAGGGATTCAAATACTTCTTTCCGAACCTCAACACTCCTTACCAGGTAATTCATAATGGATTTGACCCTGAATTCTTTAACAGCGATCCGTCGGTAAAGAGGAGTGACAGCTTCATTGCTCTGGCTCCGGTATCCAACATGGTGCGAGTGCGGATTAAAGGAGTCGACCTGCTGATTGATCTCGCAAAGCGATTCAGCCACTGTTCATTCACCCTGGTTGGCATCTCGGAATCTATGGCCGCTCAATTGGCACCTTTGCCCGCGAATCTGCGACTCTGCAGCCTCCTGCCAAAGGAAGAGTTCATAAGCCTGCTTGCTGAGAGCCAGTTTGTGCTTCAGCTGTCAGTCTCAGAAGGCTTTCCCAATGCCCTCTGCGAAGCTATGCTGTGCCATTGTATCCCGGTGGGCTCTCCTGTAGGAGCCATTCCTGCCATTATCGGTGAGACAGGATTCATCTTAAGCAGTCCGGAACGGAATTGCCTGTACGCACGGTTTGAGGAGATATTGAAGTCCGGGCCTGAGACCAGGCTCCAGCTGGGGCTGAAAGCAAGGGAAAGGATAGCCGCTACTTATCACATTGAAAGAAGGGAGGCAGCATTTGCCGAACTTCTCGAACAGCAATCCAGAAGCAAAGACCAACGCTTAGGTAAAAGGTTTACTTTCCTATAATGAAATTTGACGGCAGGGCTACCTTATTGCCAAACTGGTAAACCAGCTTGCGAGCTGAGCAGACTCTTTCGGCACCCATAGTGACAGTTATTTCTGCCACATCCGGCACCCTGTAGTAAAGCCTGTCATTTGCGGCCAGCTCCTTCTGCGAGGTGACGGGCCTTACAACCAGTTCAAGTTCCCGCGTCTTACCGGAAGGTATTATCTCCATCTCAACAGGTGTTCCTCCCTCAACCGGATCAGTATTAATCCCGCCCGTCCCGGAAAAGAAAAAGACTGCAGTCTTCCTGCCTGCCATGGAGAGGTCAGGTGTTACCGAGATGCGGAAGTGCTTCACCTCGGTCCATATCTTGCCTGCAAAAAGAGCGGTATATTCCGTTTCAAGCCTGTTTATCTCATCAATTGCAGCGCCGTCCTGCGGAAAGATGTTCGTCTCGCCCGTCAGTATCATATGCCTGCCCTCACGAAGCTCAAATAACCTGTCAGCGGCCTCCCTGGCCTCCTGCTCAAGCGTCATCCCCTGCTTCCTCTGAATAAGGTAAGGCACCCTGATAAATGCCGTGTCTACCTTTACAAGTCTGTAGGCGGTATCTGTCCGGGTGGAAACATATTCATACGCTCCCCTGTCAGGGAAGAGCAGTCCGGTATGATCGGTTCCGCTCTTGAGGTCACTATAAAGTGCATGGTCATACGCCTCAGGGTTGATATCGAGAACAAGCCCGCTTTTCCTCAGGGCAAGCATGTTTGTCTGCATAAGCGAGGTCCCCTGGATTATGTAAAACTGTGAAGGATCAAGTTCCTCCAGAGTGTTAAGCCTTACTTCTGTCAGACTCCAGGATTCATTTTTTTCTTTTATAACGCTTTCCAGGCCTGTCATCTCCCCGGCATACTGTGCATAGGGACCCGGTATCTCCACCCTTTTTTCTGCAATGACATCAAATTCAAACACTGTCAGCGGCAGGGCATAAACAAGGCATCCTTCAGTCATGCGGGCCTCACCGCCCAGGGGAAGGACCACGATATCATTATGAGGTTTTGTTGCCGTACATCCGGCAGCAAGAATAAATACTACTGTGAGTAATAAAGCAGTTTTTCTTCTCATTGAAATATTTATAGATAGACACTTAAATTGGTAAATTGCGTTTCGCGGAATGCACGTCCTATATTCATTAGGATATCTCCTGCGATTATCGATTCTTCAGAATGAATCCGGAGTGCAATATCTCCTGACAGTCCGTGCAGGTATACTCCGGTGATAGAAGCATCAGCAGGATCATAACCCTGTGCAAGCAGTGAGGTGATCATTCCTGTGAGTACATCACCGCTGCCTCCCGTTGCCATCCCGGGATTACCGGTGCTGTTGAAGTAAACATTGCCGTCAGGCAGGGCAACAGAGGTATGGGCTCCTTTGAGAACCACCACGCAGTTATACTTGCCGGCGAAAGCTCTCTGTTCTTCCATCAGCTGGAAGTCAGCACTCTCAGATCCGGTGAGTCTCCGGAATTCTCCGGGATGAGGTGTCAGAACCATGCGCGGTGAGAGGAGGTCAAACCACTCCCTGTTACCGGAAAGAATATTCAGGGCATCGGCATCAAGCACCAGAGGCACGGTAGCAGTCTCCAGCAGTTCCTTCAGCGCAGCCGCGCTGTCAGGGTCTGTACCCAGTCCAGGGCCAATTCCTACAGCATCATAAGGCGCCAGGTCAGGCAAGGCAGTGATATTGCTTGTGCCGGGGTCAGGTGATACCATTGCCTCGGGCAATGCTGCCTGCAGTGCCAGCACTGAGGAAGCCGGCGTGTGTACCGTTACCAGACCGGCACCGGTACGCAGTGCGGCGCCGGCTGAGAGAGTGGCAGCACCCGCTTTGCCATAACTGCCAGCAACAAGCAGTGCATGACCAAAGGTGCCCTTGTGGTCAAACTTATCACGGGTCCTGATAAGAGGCCGCACGGTCTCACGCTGGATGTAGTGGAACGGAGTTGCCATGGACGAGATGGCGTCAGCATGCAACCCTATGTCAATAACCTCCCAGGCTCCTGTGTACCTGCTGTTCCCTGAAAACATGAATGCCAGCTTCGGGAACTGGAAGGTAATGGTACGGGAGGCCATCACAACAGAATCACCTTCAGACCTCTGGTTGTCATCGCAGAAGAGTCCGGAGGGCACATCCACCGAGATGACAAATGCTCCCGTTAAGTTTATGCGTCTGATAACATCAGCCGCCACACCGGCGGGCGGTTTGCGCAAACCGGTACCAAAGATAGCATCAATGATTACCTCATCCCGCCCGATAGTCGGGAATTGTGCAGGGTCAGCAAGCAGCACGGCAATGACCCCGCTTCTCTCAAGACGGTCAGCATTAAGCCGGAACTCACCACTCTGGGTTGATCCGGTCTCAACGAGGAAAACCCTTACGAACCACCCCTCTTCGTGCATCAGCCTGGCCAGGACCAGTCCGTCTCCTCCGTTGTTGCCGGGCCCGGCAAAAATATTTACCTTCCTGTCAGGAGCAATAATGTCCTTTATTCGCTGAAAAAGGGTGGTGGCTGCACGCTCCATCAACCCTGCAGGTGTGACAGGCTCGAGGCGGATAGTGGCAGCATCCAGCTCCCGTATGTCAGCGGATTTGAAAATCTTCATAATCTTCAGCTTGTCCCTTGGTTACAAATGTAGAAAAATAGCAGTGCAAAATTATTTCAGCGAAGATATAATGCATATCTGCAAATAAAAAAGATTAATATATTTGTCACCGTCAGTACAAAATTAACCAACTAATACAGAAAACTATGCTTAAAAATCATCCAAAGGGGTTACTGGTTGCCTTCTTTGCCAACATGGGAGAGCGATTTGGCTTCTACACAATGATGGCAATACTGGTGCTCTTTCTACAGGCCAGGTATGGGTTAGCCGCAGACAAGGCAGGTGAAATTTACAGCTGGTTCTATTTTGCCATCTATGCCCTTGCCCTCG
>CAZVLJ010000040.1:0-25253 GCA_964627825.1 uncultured Rikenella sp.
AATCTGCTCCTGTATATCAGTAGTACTCATACCCCGGGAATAAAGACCTATGATAACTTCAGCAATCTCATCAGATAACCGGCTCTCGTGCTTTGGAACAACCTTGGGATCAAACTCGCCATTGCGTTCTCTGGGTACATTCACGGTAATCTCTCCCAGGTTGGTTTTAAGGGTCTTGGTATAATCCCCATTGCGTGAGTTACCGCTGTTATCACCTTCTTTAGAGTGTTTTTCATAACCCAGATGGTCTGTCATCTCGGCTTTAAGCATCTGGTTGATCCCTTCTTTGAACAGCTCACTGAAGAAATCATCAAAGTCCTTCCGGTCTTTAAAATCTTTCCAGAAGTCTTTCGGAATGTCAAGTTTCTTTTTCATCGCTAACTGATATTAAAATTATAACTAATAACCTTTCGAGGTTAGCTTTCCCAATTTTTGTGTTGGGAAAGCAACCTCTCAGTTAGCGTTTACACAAAGTATTCTATAGACTCCCCTGAGGGTTATTTTGTGATTGTCTTTACTCCACAGTCAGAAGATGATGTAGAGTAATAAAACCGTGTCCGATGCTAATATTTTGTTTCCTGCATCAGGTCAAGGAATCCATTGACGATCCCGCTTTCGGCATAACCAGGCTTTACCCTTGATGACAATACTTCGAATGTTTGATAACCATATGCTTCATCATTTGGGATATATCCGGTATTAGTCCATCCATTTGTAAGAGTTACCATCATCGTGCGGGCAAAGGGAGATTCCTTCTTAAGTCTGTTGGCTATATGATTGAAAACTTCTGATCCAAGTGCGCAAACCGCTACATCATCTATCTGTAGGTAATATAACTTAACCGATACCGAGTCAGAGTCTTCGTATTGTCCTTCGTACCCTGCACGACCTGCATTGAGCCGACGGCGCCCGGGGAAGGAAATTGACTTCTGGGCTGAGGCTATCCGGATAGAATTCTCACTACGCTTCGTGGTTCTCATAACATGTAAGACCTCTTCTCCCAGCATTTGGCCCATGGACAGACATATCTGTTTCTGTTGGTTCATCAGTTTTGCAACCCTGGGATTATTTCTGTCAAGGCCTTTTCCACCGGGAGGCATTGCGTTGCTTATATCTTCACCACGGGATGCATAATCTGCTATTCTGATATCACGCAGATCGAACGTTTGCTGAAAGTAAATGGGATTTTGGTCTCCGCAGGCGCCGGTTGACCAAAGGGCAACCACCTTGTCATCAAAACTGTCCTCTATATAATTTGAAGCAGCACCGGGAGCATCACCACTGACCATATCAAGTTGTCCGGCAGCAACTGCATGCATAGCATAGTTATAATAAACTGCTAATGGCTCGCCGTTAAGTTTTCTGAAGATCATTACGGACACGGTTTTATCTGATTCGCCTTCATAGTTAGGACCTTCCCACCAGCCCCGGCGTTCATCGTCCCAAAGGTTACGGTTAACATTTATATACGATACACCAGTGCCATAGCTTAACTTTGCAGGCTCCATTCTGCCAAAAGCAGTTTTAATTGCCTCATATATATATTCTGTCATCTTATTCATTTCAATGCGGGGGCCGCTATGGGTATGAGTTCCTGTTATCAGAAGGTTATCGGCAGGAATCCCAAATTCGCTGCTTATACGTTTGGATACTCCTTCATATACAGGGGTGGGAACACCTCCAACATCAACCGAAACGAGAGCTGCAGATGTTATACCGTTAGTTAATACTATTGCTCTTGCATGAACACGATCGAGTATGCCGAGACTGTTTTTCGGAAGTTCTTCTTCAGCCGGGGTAATGTCAACTTTTGCCGCACCGGCCTTTAAGGTTCCACGTCCTGGTGACTGCGCAAAAAGGCAGGCAGGCACCGACAGAGCAACCAGCACTACTGCTGTTGTAATGAAAATCAATTTTTTTCTCATCATTGTTTTGTTTTAATTATAGCATTTGATTTATTCCCTTTGCTTCAACCATTAAATGAAATATACCATCCCGGATTTCAGTCCGATTTTTTGTTCTTATTCCTGCAACTGAAATATCACATACTCAAATTTAAGGAATGAAGTTGAGAAAAATATCTACTAATGTGTTGATATCAAAAAATATAGAACCGCAACCGGTTGTGCAACCGGTTGCGGTTAAAAACTTTTTCTTAAGAGCTTTCCTCATCTAATGATCAAAGTTTTATGCCCTGCGGGTTCTGAACACAAGCCATTCATCGCCTTCCAGGAGGTGCAAGGATTATTTGCGTAAGATACAGCAGACAGGCAGCTATAGGGTTGTATATCCTAAGGACATTTAAAATTTGTTTTAAAATCATTTTGAACCATAATCATTCTTATTTGCCAAGTGCCTTTTTGACAGCCTCCATTATTATTGGTTCCATGACCTTGTATCCGGTCAGGTTAGGATGTACCCCATCTCTCGTATATTCAGGTTTCATGCCACCCTTTTCGTCTGCCATGGGAGTATAGTAGTCAACATATAAGATTCTATTGCTGAGAGCATACTCTTTAATCAACCTGTTTAGCTCGCTGATTCTCTCCGGAGCATCAATGTAAGGTTTAAGAAAATAGGCTCTGACAGGTGTTACTGAACAAAGGATTGGTTTTATTCTGTTAGCTTTTGCAAGCTGAACCATTGAGATGATATTGTCCAGGATCCATTCTGCCGGTTTTTCAGCATGTATATCATTTGTTCCTGCGAGGATTACCACAACAGAAGGTGACAGGTCCAGCACATCAGGTTTGAATCGGACTAGCATCTGGTCAGTCTGCTGTCCGGATATGCCCCTGTCAATAAAGTTGTTTTCAGAAAAGAATGCAGAATCATTATTTATCCAGTAATCAGTTATTGAATTGCCCATGAAGACCACCCGTTTTTCTCCCTTAACTTTTGGATTAATATTTCTGTTACTTGCCTGATACCTTTTTATTTCGGCCCAATCCTCTGTCACTCTGTCAGGGATATTTCTCTTCATATTTACCATGAACCTGAAAGGCATGTTACGAGCTCTCTTCCCATACATTGTATATCCATTGACAGTAAGCCACTCTTCAAGATGGAAAGGCCAACTGTCTGAGTCTTTGTTCTGTTGGCGCATTCCATACCCATGCCCGCCGGTTGAGTAGATATGCATTTCAACTGGTCTTTTTGCCTCTCGCCATCTCTCGTAGAGGTTTATGTTGCAATTAGATATAGGATCATCTGCGGTCATTGCCATAAAAATTGGAGGTGCATCAGGACGGATTTCGGTGTTTAGAATTACTGCGCAATAAGCGTAGACAGGAATGACAAAATCCGGTCTGCTGTCCGTATCATAATTCTGAGCAACTGAGGCTACAAGGGCTCCTCCTGCGGAGAAGCCGATCATCCCTATCCTGTCAGGATCTACACCAAGTTCACTGGCGTGGCTGCGAATGTATCTTACGGCCTCCTTCCCATCTTCCACTGCATAGGGAATGAATGGCGCATTAACTGAATCAACTCTCCCAAAATACCCCTTTATCAGATCACTGATAAGTAATTCCTGCAGATCATCAGAAGTTGGTACAAGCCTGTACTTAAGGATGAATGCAGTTATACCCCGCTTAGCAAACCAGTTTGCAACCTCAATGCCCTCCTTTGTGAAATCAAGAAAAAGGAATGCGCCTCCCGGACAGATTATGACAGAAGTACCATTGGCTTTTCCTGCTTCCGGTCTGATAACCGTAAGCGTGGGCATAGATATGTTATCAATTCTTATGATTTCTCCTTTTTCATTCACGGTTTGTTTCTCCGGCATTGTGAAATATTCAGATCCTCCAGGCTTCTCACTGTTATAAAGGGGTAACACCTCCTGCCCGATTGCGTTCATTTGCAGGGTGATACATGCAATTGTCGCAACTGTAATCCTGATCATTTTTTTCCAGTTCATTGTCAATAATTAAGTTTTTTCATTATATGTCTGCAAGTAGTACCGGCAAGGTTTCACAAGATCAAATATTGTCAGGCAAAGGATCATGCCTTCTGGCGTCGGTCTGAAATAAGATGAGGGGTTAAAAGGGAGGCTTCAACACATATCAATCTTCTCAGCGCCTCCCTTTCAACCCTCAACTAACCACCCCATTCAATTTAACATTATCACATCAGAATCTTATATTTAAAACTCTTTTTCAATTTGTTCCAGTTGTTTTTCCCCGGGCCGTCCGGCACTTAATTCATCCTTTATATAAGCAAGATCCCAATGTTATGGCTATAAAAACAATCCATTATGAGTATCTTCTTATTCATTTTGTCAGCTTGTGGCAATGCTTCACAATAGGTAATCTTAACACTTCACTCTGCCATGCTTTATGCCTGATTTTGGTAATTCCAGCGGTGACTGGCTATTTGCCCAGCATAAACATCAGCGGAATATGTACCCGGGAAGCCCACGAGGACTCAACATGTGCATCCCCAGGGAATACCCTGGTCATCCAGTTGTCTGAATTATAACCTGCATTCTCCATCACCCTGTCAGCTTCTTTCTGATAGGGACCATATGTTGCATCAAGGGTCAGGTCACCATGATCAAAGTAGATCTTATGACTCGCCGGATCGGGGAGAGACTTTTTCATATACCTGTACATGGCTTCAGGGAAATAACCTTCTCTTAATGAATATGTTGTATCTCGAGGGCTGGGTATCAGACCGGGCCAGTGGGTGGAAATACAGCTTGCTGATCCAAACACCTCCGGGTACTCACAAATAGCATAGAGTGATATTAAACCACCCATGCTTGAACCTATGATACTGGTATTCCCGGGTCCTTTTCTTACCGAATAGTTTTTGTCTATAAACGGCTTTAACTCTTCCACGACAAATTTCAGATAACTATCGCTTTTGCAGTTCTCAACCCCTTCTTTCAGAGCAATTTTACCTTCCTCACTCAGATAGTCAGTGGCTTTTTGAGGGAGATATTCAGCAAAGCGATGCCTCGTACAATGAATACCCACAATAATTGTCTTTTTGATCTTGTCCTCCCTCATGAGACTGTCAGTCACCTCATCCAGGCACCATTCCTGGTTATTGAACATTTTAGTTGCATCGAAGAGGTTATGGCCGTCCTGGGCATATAAAACGGAATATTTATTCTTTTTAGAATAGCCATCAGGAAGCCATACATCAATTATCCTCTCCTTTGCATACTCACATGGCATGACAAACCTTTCCACTTTTCCTGAGGAGACGATGACCGGAGAATCTGTAATTTCAATAGAGCTTTTTGCCGGGCTGCCTCCGTTACAAGCGGCTAGCAGCAAACTGACCCCAAGTGTAATTATAAACAAGTGCCTGGTCATTCGAATCATATTTACCTGTTTGTAATTAGTCGAGATTCTTCTTACGGACTTCAACCCATCCCGGATCCTTATCCAATCCGGATTTATCGCCCAGGAACATCTTACCTGCTTCTTTGTCACCCTTTGTCCACCAGTTGAGCCATGCAACTGCTGCCACTCCATAAGCGCCTCCGTTATTCTCACGGAAAGTACCACCGTGTGAGTCGCCGGGTATCTGTCTTACTGCAAGTATTGACGGAGCCGCGACAACCGTTTCATAATTGGATGTGCTTATCTGTCTTGCCATATCTGTATCACCTGCGAAAAATGCCACAGGTATGGTTATGGTTTTAAGGAAATCAGTCGGTGATGCCTGGTCTGTACCGGGAGCTCTCATCATTCCCACGCCACTGTTCCAGTAAACCATCATGGTAACCCGGCTGTCCTTGTGGAGGTCAGTCATTATCATTCCACCACATGACTGCCCCATCAAGATCACATTTGTTGTATCCAGTTTACCATGAAACTTACTGGCACTTCGCCTGTTTGCTGCAAATGCCCAGTCAAGTCCATCTTTTACATCTTCAGTCTTATTGAAGAAAAGTGCTGCCCTCAGTCCTTCCGGTACAGGTAGACCCACTGCAATGACAAAATATCCATGAGAGGCTATTTCTGTCCAGAAGGGTCTGTAAGAATCACCGTCAAAGTCACATCCCGGACCTGACATCACAATAATTGGCAATTTCTCTTTGGAAGGGAATCCCGAAAGGTCGGCAGGTCTGTAAATAGTATGGTTAGGGAGTGATTCATCAACCTCCATCACTACCTTATACTGTCCTGTAGGTTTCGACCAGTTCTCCGCCGGGGGGTCAAGCGGATTGACCATCTGCAGGTAGTGCCTGCCCAGGGACGGTGCCACAGGACCCATCGGTCTCCTTGGTCGTTGTTGTTGCTGCTCTTGTTGCTGTGCAGTCATTTCGACTGAGAATAGGCTTGTTGCAGAGAGCAAAACCACACAAGCGATCAATCTGAGTACGTTCTTCTTCATAGTATTACAATTTTTACCAGTTAGTTCTTCCCTGCAGGCGGGCTTGCTTCACGCCTGTGTCTGAAGTATTTTTCCATTAGTTCAAGTTTGTCAATATTAGGAACAGGGCCAGGTGCCGGATCACTGTTCAGGTACATGAAGATTGGCTCTCTTTCAGTAAACTGTGGCCAGAGAGGAAGGTTTTCTCCATTCGGATCTCCGTTTTTGGCAAAGTTTGTCCAGTATTTTGCAATCATTTCTGAGAGCCTAAGATCACCGGGAGAAAATATCTTTTCATCAAGATTCCTGAAAACATATCTGATTTCAGCTGCATGAGGAGCCCCTCTGAGCTTCATCGGCATGTTCGGCATTTCAGGTTGTTTCTGGTCGAAATAGTAAGTAAAGACCTTTGATTTGCCGGTTCTGGATTGCAGTCGGGCCCATGCCCATGAAGGCCAGGCAAATGCTGTTTCACGGAAAAGATCTGCAGTTGAAAATCGAGCCTGTTCCTTTGTATCCCCGGGATATTCAGTGAGTATCTCTTCAGCAAATTCTCCAAAACGATCCTGAAGCCCGGATTTATAAACTTGCGGCTCTACCGGCCTCGCAAACATTGCACCTTCATCCGAATTTGTTCCAATAATTACATTCACATCGTTGAATTGGCCGGCCTCATACAGTTTGTACTGATCATCAGGAATAATAAAACCATCAGCATTAGGCCAGAAGCTGAGCATTCTTGCGCCGGGTTTGCTGAGCCAGATCTGCGGGTCAGCATTTCTTAACTCCTGAATTGTGCTTATCCCTAAGTCTTGCATGAAATCAACACCAGTCTTTTCAGCTCCTCTCAGGGAGATAATCCCATCCTGCCTGGTCATGCCCACTGGTCCAAAGTTCCCTCCGCTCTGGCTTATTGCACCCCGGAACAAGCCTGCAGCAAGAGGTGAGGTACACAGCATACTTACAGAGATTGCTCCCGCTGACTCACCGAAGATTGTCACCTTTTCAGGGTCACCCCCGAAAGCTGAGATATTTCTGTTGACCCATTGTAGCGCTGCTATCTGGTCAAGCAGTCCGTAGTTGCCAGATACTTTATGAGGTGACTCAGCGCTGAGTTCAGGATGAGCCAGGAACCCCAGAACGCCAAGACGGTAAGCTACGCTGACATATATGACCCCTTCCTGAGTCAGTTTTTCTCCGAAGTAAGTAGATTCCAGGGGTGCTCCCATTGAAAAACCACCGCCATGGATCCAGACCATGACCGGGAGTTTGTCAGTGGCGTAATTTGCCGGAGTCCAGACATTAAGGTAAAGGCAGTCTTCTGACTGTGGCAGGTTTTGTGGCTGAGGGCATGCGGGACCGAATTCAATGGTTTTCAAAACTCCATTCCATGGTGTTACCGGCTGGGGCTCTTTCCAGCGAAGATCACCCACCGGTGGAGCAGCAAAGGGAATACCCCTGAAAACCTTTATTCCGTTTTCAATTGTACCCTCGATTGTGCCTGCATCTGTTTCAATAAGGGTTGACAACGGCTTATCCTTGCAGGAGCATATAAGGATGGCCATTGAAAAAAGCAGTAAGATCTCTTTAAGTTTCACGGATATAAAGTTTAATTCAAGTCATAATATAAAGCCTTTAATATCAAGCAATTAAGAGCGCCTTGTCCTTCATGCCTACCAGCTGTCGGTCCTGAATGGGACAAGTGGAAGTCCGAAGACACTTGATACATTGCCAGGCAACCAGTTCCTGAAGCAGTATCGGACTGCCACAGGTTCTTCTACATTTTCACTGAAGACGGATATCTCTCTTGAGAAGGGGGATTGTTTAACTGCTTTTGCAGGATAAAAGACCCGGTCACTTCCGGCAATTTCGAATCCCTGTATTTCTCCCGTGGCAGCTATAAATCCTCCCGGTTCTGAAACTGTGAATGATATTATCGCCTTTCCGTTATTGATCTTCATTGCTTTGAACCGTGGTCCTATTACCGGTATCACGTCACCGTAATTATATGTATTATGCAGGGCCCAGTAAGCAAAACGCCTTGCAACCTCCGGTTTATTGGCAGGATGAATCTCTGACCGTTCATACGGATACACCAGGTCATTTGTACATACCATCCCTGTATTGTCAATCATATCCATCACCTTCGCCTGCTGTTCCCGCAGTAAAGCGGCATCAATCTGGGCTTCTGACATATCCATCCGGTTGGCTCTGTAATCATACGGGGCGATTTCAGCGTAAAAGAATGGCATATTGTCATTTCTCCATAGTTTTCGCCAGAACTTTATCAATGCCACCATTTTGTCAGCGTAAGTTGAGTAGCGAGGCACGTTTGACTCTCCCTGGTACCATATGAATCCACGCAAGGAAAAATTTGTCAGGGGAGCTATCATGCCGTTATATAGGGAGACAGGTTTGTTGTATACCTGTAGTTCTTCATTGTAGAGCTGATTAAGATCAACGTCGGTGAAGGCTTTCTGGGCATCAGCATCCATCCATGCTTCAATTATGGTACCCCCCCAGCTGGCATTGATTATTCCAACCGGGACATTCAATAATCTGTGTAATTGCAGACCATAAAGATAACCGAGTGCGCTGAAGTCCTTCAGAGCCTCAGGGGAGGAGGGAAGCCACCTGCCCTGACAGTCCTTTTCCGGAGTAATTGAACTCTTCTGAGGTACATGGAAGAGGCGTAACCCTGCATAACCTTTACTTTCGGCAAGGAACTGACTTGCGCCTGTCACACCTGATGGCCCGATGCCCATCAATGTCATCTCCATATTCGACTGACCTGAACAGAGCCAAACTTCACCTATCAGAACGTTGTTTATGGTAATTGGTTCACCATCACTGATTGTTATCTTATACTCTGTAAAGGATGCTTCAGGAGTCTTGATGATCACACTCCAGTTTCCCTCATGGTCAGCTTTTGCTGATCCTTTGATTCCCCATGTGGCTTTAACATTGATTGTTGCCCCGGGTTTGCTCCAACCCCAAATCTTTACGTCAGTCTTTTGTTGGAAAACCATATTATCACTCAAAACAGCCGGCAGGGTGACCTTGGCCTGAAGAGAACTGGTAATGAGGGTGACCAACACAAACAACGTTGTCCATTTCTTTTTCATTATTGTTTTATTGATGGGTTTAATTTCCATTGCGAACGAAATTGTAATATTCCTCAAACAATTCAAGTTTATCAAGGTTGGGCACAGGACCGTGGACAGGTGTACTCATCAGATACATGAAAACAGGTTGTTCCTCTTTAAACTCAGGCCATAAGGGAAGATCATCTCCGTTGGGATCTCCGGTTTTGGCAAAGTTCGTCCAGTATTTTGCCATTATTTCTGACAGCTTAAAATCTTCAGTACTGAATCTGTTTTCATCAAGGTTTCTGAAAACATATTTTATCTCGGCAGCATGAGGAGCCCCTCTGAGCTTCACCGGCATGTTCGGCATTTCAGGCTGTTTCTGGTCGAAATAGTAGGTGAATACCTTTGATTCGCTTGTTCTTGATTGCAACCGGGCCCATGTCCATGTTGCCCATCCAAAACCAGAATCCCTGGTCATGTCAGCAGAAGAAGAGTAAATCTCTTCTTTTGTTTCTCCGGGATAGGCTGCCACAAACTTATCCGCAAAGGTACCAAAACGTTCTGAGATACCTTTTTTGTACTCTTCCGGTTCAGGCAGTTGCCTGACAAATAAACCACCCTCATCTGAATTCAGGCCTATTAAGACATCAACGTGATTATAATTACCAGTCTCGTAAAGTTTATACTGGTCTCCTGTCAGGACATATTCATCCACATTTGGTCTGAATCCGTATCTTCCACCAGCCCGATCCTTAAAGAAATCCTCAGGAGTCATTGTTCTCATCTCCTCAATACATTTGGCACCCATACGTTTCATAAATTCAATCCCTGATTTTTCAGCGCCAACGAGCATAGATCCTGAATCTACCGGGGAAAAGTTGCCACCACTCTGACATATGGCTCCCCTGAACAGATTTTTTGTGAGTGGTGACGCACAAAGGATGCTAACTGCTGCCCCTCCCGCCGACTCACCGAAGATTGTCACCTTTTCAGGATCACCCCCGAAAGCTGAGATATTTCTGTTGACCCATTGTAGCGCTGCTATCTGGTCAAGCAGTCCGTAGTTGCCAGATACTTTATGAGGTGACTCAGCGCTGAGTTCAGGATGAGCCAGGAACCCCAGAACGCCAAGACGGTAAGCTACGCTGACATATATGACCCCTTCCTGAGTCAGTTTTTCTCCGAAGTAAGTAGATTCCAGGGGTGCTCCCATTGAAAAACCACCGCCATGGATCCAGACCATGACCGGGAGTTTGTCAGTGGCGTAATTTGCCGGAGTCCAGACATTAAGGTAAAGGCAGTCTTCTGACTGTGGCAGGTTTTGTGGCTGAGGGCATGCGGGACCGAATTCAATGGTTTTCAAAACTCCATTCCATGGTGTTACCGGCTGGGGCTCTTTCCAGCGAAGATCACCCACCGGTGGAGCAGCAAAGGGAATACCCCTGAAAACCTTTATTCCGTTTTCAATTGTACCCTCGATTGTGCCTGCATCTGTTTCAATAAGGGTTGACAACGGCTTATCGTTGCAGGAATACAGCATTATGCAGGCTGAAAGGATGAGTAAAAACTTTTTGTTTTTCATTATTTGTTTTCTTACTGGATAATTGTTTACAGCCTGAACTGAAAGACAGTCCCTGGTTAAGACGATAGCTTACAGAGCATGTGTAGATTCTATCTGGATTTCAATATCTCTGAAATTGCACCAAGTACCAGCTCTTCCATCACTTTGTAGCCATTAAGGTTAGGATGAACCCCATCTTCTGAGAATTCCTTATTGAGCCCATTCCTGTCATCGGCCATGGGTGTGTGATAATCGACATAGATGAGTCCACGCCTGGCAGCGTAATTCTGAAGCATAGTATTCAGCTTAATTATTTTTTCTGCCGGTTCCAGTCCTGGGCGCCATGGGTAATCAAAAACAGGGAGAACCGAACAGAGCACAACATCAATGTTATTGGCCGCTGCCAGCTCTGCCATGGATATAACGTTGCCGTAGATATCTTCAAGTGGTGAGGGCCCTGTATTAGCAGCAATGTCATTTGTGCCGGCCAGAATTACAACTGCAGATGGCTGAAGATTGATTACATCATTTCTGAAGCGGATCAGCATCTGAGGGGTTGTCTGACCACCTATGCCCCGATTTATGAATGATCTGTTTTTTGTGAAAAACGTACTGTCAACCGTCTTCCAGAGTTCGGTAATTGAATTTCCCATGAAGACAATACGATGGTCACCGGAGGCTGGAGGTTTGATCAATGCATTTTCTTCCCGGAAACGTCTCAT
This sequence comes from uncultured Rikenella sp., assembly GCA_964627825.1. GTDB lineage: Bacteria > Bacteroidota > Bacteroidia > Bacteroidales > VadinHA17 > SR-FBR-E99. The sequence goes on from CAZVLJ010000040.1 coordinate 11,703, forward strand.
GCCGGCAAAATCAGTCCGGAACATCTCATTGATCCTCCGTTCGATTTGCTCCTGTGTTGGTCTACCCTGGGCTGGAACAGGCTGTTCCTCCTTCTGAGTGCTAACCTGCTCCCGTGATACAGCACATGATGAAAGAAGTATCACTATTGCAAGGAAAATTTTTGCTTTCATGTTCTGAACTTTTTTTTTTACCAAACAATAAGAACCTCATTGATAATTTTGCAACGTTCCTTAATTCAAGACGATTTCTATTCTATGAATCCGGCTTTCTTCATGAAGTTATAGAACAACTCTATCCAGGTATTGACTGTGTCGCCGTTTTCTCTATATCCAAATCCATGCCTTGAATCTGTAAAGGAGTGAATTTCAGCTGGTAATCTCGCACCGCACCAATCTGAATAAAGAGCTGCTGCTCCTCCCAGAGCCTCATGTTGAGTTGAAGCCATGAACATTGGCATTGGGTCATCCGGGACTCCCTTAAAACCCATAGCACCGTATATTATTCCAATGAGATTCGGCTTGCTTAGCTCGGTATGGTTGAAAGCTATGTCAAGCGCGAGCATGCCACCGGCTGAAAATCCAACCATACCAATCTTGTCAGGATTAACATTCCATCGGGATGCATTTTTTCTGACATATTCTATAGAGCGTCTTCCGTCATCACATGCCAACTTCATCATATTACCCGTTGACCTGGCAAGCGGATTGCCTGACCCGGTACCTTCCTCAGGTGAGTATCCTGACATTTCCAGGGTTTTATCACGATTCCTTTTCATCAATTCATCGACCTCAGGGGTTCTGGGTTGGCCTCCATAAGTTGACATGGCCGTAAGATATACCTCTTCAGGAGTTGCTCCCGAATATCCGGTTCTGTATTTGAGAACAAAAGCTGTAATCCCGTGTTCGGCAAGCCAACGGGCGACATTAGGACCTTCAGTATCCCAGGATAACGCAGAAAATCCCCCTCCGGGACAGACTATGATTGCAGAACCGGTTGCTTTCTCAGGGGTGGGCAGGAATACTGTCAGGGTGGGGTATACGACATTCAGGACCACAAGGTTTTTTTCATGCCAGAAGGGAGACAGGTATTCAATTGTAGCCTCCTTCTGTGTCCAGTTTTCAGAACCGGGTGCTGGTCCGTCATATAATCTGATAACAGGTTCCTGTGCAAGGGCCGGATTGCCCAATAATGCAAGGGAAATCAGTACCCTGACTGCTGAAGCTAGTTTTGTTCTCATTATTTATGATCTTAAAATTTTCGTTCAGTTTTTTTCTTTTGTGACCCAACCCGTCGTATTTCCGAACTAAGCTATAAGTCAGGCCAATGAAAGATTTAAGCCGGATGGCGTCTTGCAACGCCATCCGGCGTAAAGATAGCTCTGTTAATACCCGCTCATGTGAGAGGCAGTCACAGATTTACTTTCAATGAACGATGCTTACTGTCGGAGAGTAGTTGTAGTGGAAGGAACTGTTAAAACCATTCCCGACCGCACAAACAGCAATTCTTAAATAGTGAGCTCGTTGTGAGTATTTGAATTCAGATTCATTACCAGCGAACTGAGGATCGATAAACAACTCATTGACGGTTGTGCCATCTGCCACAACCTCGGTAGTTGAAGCTTCCGGATCGCCTGCGCAATAGTTGAGGTGAACCCCGACAAATTTGTCAGGATAGCAGCAGAGCATAGCTTTGTATATAGTATTGGCCTTGCTGGCATCACCGTACTGTAGTTTGAATGTTGCCTTGAATTTCCCGGTTGACGCGTCGAACACTATGCTAGGATCAATGATACGAACATATGGTGTGACAGTCCAGTCAACCGCGTTTGAACCCTTATTCAGTGTAACATTATCCATTGTCATTGGATAAAAGTTGTTCTCCTTTGCCTCAAGGCGATAATTCCCGGCAAATATGCAGTCATTGTTATATGAACCATCATACTTAACAAGCCAGATCAGCGCGGCTTCGTAGTCCCATCCCAACTCATATGCGGAAATGTAACCGGTAGTAGGCGTTCCAATGTTGCCACCATAGATGTTCACGTAATGACATTCCTGCTCAACATTTGATCCTGTTGCTACGTCTTTGAATGCCCCGGAAATAGTAGCATCAAAAGTATCATAGTTGTCAAGCTCAAACAGACTACAAGAGGTCATCAAAAACATCATGCAGAAAATCATATATGTTAGATTCTTCATTTTCAGTATGTTTTAGTATTATTCATCAACAGGATTAGGCTCATACCTATTCACACCAAAATCTGGCATAGATTTATAGTAGGTCAGATAATTTGTATGGAAAGAGGGACTCATGCCTCCGGCATCTTCCTGGAAGAATATAGATCTTACAAAGATGTATTTTGGACTACCTCCTGAAGGAAGATCAGAGAGATCAATGACAGGAGTCAAAGCATGTCTTCTTGCCTTAAGAACCGGATCTGTGTTCTGGTTGTAAAAATCGCGGCGGCGATGGCCCGTGTAGACATAATCATCCTCAAATGCCAGTTCCAGGCGGCGCTGATGTAAAACCTCATCAATAGTTAAAGGCAGGTTATCAGTGAATGCAGCCCGTTTCCTAATATCGTTAAGGTATTGTTCAGCGAATGAGAATTTTGCTGTAACATTGTTTTCAACCACTGCTTCACAATAGTTTAGCAGAACTTCTGCATAGCGCATATCATACCAGAAAGTTTTAATGAATAACTGTGCTGCCTGCGGATTAAGATACTTCCTCATTCCAAACCCGGTAGTGTATGTATTTCCGGTGTTGGCATTAGTATAGTTATAGAAACCGGAAACTTTTCCACCGACATCTCCGAATGCATAATAAGTATTACCATTAACGGTTTCTGAGTCTTCTGTCCATATTGAAGCTGAACCATTGGTCTTAATTATCCCGCCCTGAATTTTCAAAGTAACACCGCGGAATGAGCAGTCAGGATAAAAGACCCATGCCTTAAACCGGGCATCTTTGTTCTCAAATGGATCACTGATATTGTCATATTTTACATAAGGTATTGAAGGATACATTGATGCAAAATTTGAAACAGGAGTGGGCAAATAGCTTGATTCCTGATTATCAGTACGGGTGCTGATAGTCCCATCAACGGCATTACGGTTCTCATCATAGTTGTCATAGGCATCAGCAAGGTCCAGAGTAACAGAATAACGTCCGCACTGTGCCGTACCTTCAACAGTCTGAGCCGGACTATTATAAACATCCCAGTTGCTGCCTGAAGTTGGCATACCATCGTCGAGGCTCTTTCCAAAAATAAACTCCGAGTTCTGCTTGGTTGTGAAAAGGTTGCCAAGATTGCTTACTGCTTCGGCAACACTTGACGGATTGGCTCCATATAGGGAAAATCTTGCGCTATTGATTATTGCTTCGCTGGCAGAGATACATTTCTCATAGTAGGCAGCGGCATAACTTGCCTCCATGTATGTCTTCTTTCCACTTACAGCAGCGTAGCTGTTATCTATGGCTCCATGCTTTGTCCAGTACTTGCTTACTGAAGCAGCATAGAGTGCTACCCGCGACTGCAGTCCATAGGCAGCCCATCTGGTAGCCCTGAACTCACCATCACCTGAAGCACGTGATTCCGGCAGGTCAGGAATAACAGCATCCAATTCGGAAATAACGAAATCCCATGTGTCCTTTTCAGTTGCTCTCGGGGTGAATTCATATAACCCCTGGTTTTCCATACCATCATAATACTGGTCAAGAACTTCTGTAATAATTGGGACACCTCCGTAGCTGCGGACCATCACAAAATAACAATATGCTCGTACAAACCTGGCTTCAGCAACCAGTTCTTTTCCTTTTGCATCATCTATTACTCCTTCTTCAACGGCATTATTAACATCATTGATAAAGGAGTTTACAGCTCTGATCCCCGTCCAGTTCCAGAAAGTCCTCAAGCCGTTTACACCATAATAGGGAACGTTGCTGAAACCGTAGTCTCCGCCATGGTTGTCAACGGCATTCATCGTATACTGGTCTGTGTTACTGCTCATTGAAAACTGTTCAGTATTCGGGAAGGCATTGATCGGGAGATATGAATATACCTGGGCGAGAAGCCTCTGGATACCTGCCTCAGTCGCCACCATATCCTTGCCTGTCATCTTGGTCAGATCACCTTCGAGGTTGTCGAAAATGCTTTCACATGATGTCATTCCCAAGGATAGTAGAAGCAAGGTGCTTATATTTATTAATATTTTTCTCATGGGTCAATTGTTAGAAGTTAAGATTCAAACCGAAATTAACAGTCCTCATGTTTGGCATAGTACTGCTGTGCATCGCAGCAGCTGATTCAGGATCGTAATACTTCATCTTTTTAGTGCTGAAGGTAATAAGGTTTGTACCACCGACGAACACTCTAGCTGATTTGAGTCCGAGGACTTTAAGTGCATTAAGCGGGAATGTATACCCAAGTTCAACACTCTTCATCCTGAAATAGGTTCCATCAATCTGAGTGAAATCTGTTGGAAAATCATATACCCCAGGGCGCAGGACACCAGGGCCGTTAGCATCAACAAGTGCAGGCCAGTATCCGCCTACCCATTCTGTGTTGGGATTAAACGGATCATCTCCCGGATTAGCTACATGCCACCTGTCGAGGTACATATCGTAGTTATCTGCATATCCTCCGTAACCGAAAATATGTAGAAGCCAGATGATCTTACTTACGAATGTGGCACCCTGCCATACGGAATTGAAGTCAAAATTATGATATTCGCCTCCAAACGACAATCCAAACTGGAGAGGTGCGTTCGCCTCACCCCACTTATATCTGATATCTGCGCCTGTGATATATCCGTCACCGTTCATATCTTTGTACATGTACATGCCTGGCAGGGTCGACTGCATCCCATATGAAGCATCATATTTTACATCTGAAGAATTGATATCCTGCCAGCTCTGGAACTGGCCTCCTTCAAGGTTATAATACCACAGGGAACGGTAATCGGCCCAGCGGTCCTGACTGCTTCCGGCATTGAATAATGCAACACCTGTCCCGTAATAGGCGGCCTGTGAGGACCAGAGGGCTGTTGCCTGGCTCTCAACATGCAGGTTCTTTGTACGGGAGAAAGTGCCTGATACAGAAACATTATAGTTCAGATCCCCAATCTTGTTTCTGTGGGTAAGCATCAGATCTAAACCTATATCCTGTTTAGAGTCAATATTTATAGATGGTACGGTGACACCCAGAATTGTTGGAGTAGAACCTGAGCTTGTTCCTGCAATTCCAGTTGTTTTTCTTGAGAAAACATCAAAGGAACCACCGAACAGATCATTGAACAGGTTCCAGTCTATTCCGAAGTCAAGCATACGGATATCAGCCCAGGAAAGCAGGGTATTGGCAATTTCACTATTCAGATACCCGTCAACTGCAGTTCCGGGGTTAAAAACATAGGTTCCGCTGGTTGTATACCCGCTGAGATAGGCATAAGGGTTACCCTGGGTCAGACCGGTTTTTCCGTCAGACCACCTTAATTTCAGGTTGTTTACCCATTTCAGGTTGTTCTTGATAAATGGCTCTTCAGAAATGCGCCATCCGAGTGAATATGAGGGAAAGAAGCCCCATCGATAGCCGGGAGCATAAATGTATGTCCCGTCATATCGTCCCATTAGTTCAACAAGATATTTACCGCCAAACTCATAGTTTAAACGGCCAAGGTACCCAGCTGTTGCAGTCTGGGACCTGGTCCCGGTGCTCACTGCAGTGCTTCCTATCCCGCTCGAAACGGTGTTGTGAGTATAGAAGTCCCCGAATTCCCTGGAAGCGCCAAGGTTTCTTGTATTGGTTTTTGAGGTTTCTGCTGCCAGCATCGCAGCGAAGCGGTGCCTGTTTTTGGTTATTTCATAGTTGGTCTGGAACCTGGCATGGTAGCGTTCATCCTCACGAATTGATTCGCCGTAATAGTTGCGTGTACCACCCGTCCCTAAAGGTTGATCGGTATAGTAATCATATAATGGATATTTGGTCTCCTTGTTATATGTTCCGTTATAATTGAAGTCATATGCTCCCGTTAACTGCATGGTAAGTCCTTTAAGGAACGGAGCTTCATATCTCAGGTTGACATTGTTAGTTATCAATCTTCCTCTTTTGTCAGTAAAGTTGAGATTATGGTCGCTCATTGCAAGCGGGTTATAAGCCGGAGCATCACCCTGGAAAGTATAATGGTTGGGATTTGCAAGGGTGGTTGGTCCAACTGTACGATCTGCGTAAGCAATGTAATTAAATAGCATTTCTGCAGCATCTCCATAATATTCTGCACTGAAAGGATTCTTAGCGGCTGTTGACCTGAGTGACGTCTGGTAATCCATAGTCAGGTCATCAGTAAGTTTTGCGGTAAAGTTCCCCCTGAGAGTGTACCTGTCATAGGTGAAGTTATCATCAACATCATAAATACTGCCTTCATTCATAAAGCTCCCGCTTATGAAGTACTGAACCCTGTCTGAGCCGCCCCTGATAGACAGATTGTGGTTCTGCGCAGTGCTGAAATCCTTCATCATCATATCCCACCAGCTAAATCCTGTTTTGGTGCCATTACGGTATTCCTCGATCTCAGCCTCTGTCCACTTTCTCGGATAGCGTGCATTATCAGCCATTTCATTGTCTATCGTCATCAGGTCAACCATATCCATTTCCTTTGGCATTTTTGGCGAACCGAATGAGAAAGTGTTAGAATAGTTGATTGTCGGTCTTATGCTCTGGCCCTTTTTGGTAGTGACAAGGATAACCCCGTTTCCTGCACCGAGACCATAAATGGATGCTGAAGCATCTTTCAGAACCGTGATGCTTTCAATATCATTCGGGTTCAGCTGAGCGAGGGCGAGGTCAGTTGAAACACCATAACCCTGTGCGTTGACATATGGCTCGCTGCGTACGATACCATCTATTACTACGATTGGAGTACCGTACCCGCGCATGCTGATATTGGAATAGAATTTACCAGCTGTGCCACCACTCTGCCGTATTAAAAGCCCCGGTATCTTACCCTGCAATGATGTCACAAGGTCATTCTGTTTTGTGGTGATAATATCCTCAGATCTGATGGCTGCAATAGCGCTTGTCTGAGATGCCTTTTTCTGAGTACCATAACCAACAACAATCAGTTCGTCGATAGTGTGCACATCTTCGACAAGGACAACAGACACTGTAGACCTGTCACCAACACTTACCTCCTGGGTAACATAGCCGACATATGATATTATAAGTACAGCGTCACGGGATAAGTTGTTGAATTTTACGACTCCATCTGTATCGGAGAGTTCACCCATGGTAGTGCCTTTGACTACCACAGTCGCTCCTGCCAGAGGTCCGTTTGCATCAGTGACCGTTATGGTTACCTGATTTTGCTGCTGAATCTCATTACCTGCATAAAGGGAAGGTCCGAAAAACAATAATCCGGCCATGAGACTCATCACGAACAGTCTAATTTTTATTTTACTATTCATAAGGTGAGTTTTATAAGGTTAAACATCTTTGAGTATCTTATGATTCCCCGCGTATAAATCGCATGGTTTGTTTGTCTGATACTTTGCTTGCGCTAAGAATAAATTCTGTTTCATAGGCTCAGGTTTTTGTTTAGTTTATCTTTAAGGTTGGTTTATGTTTTTATAATAACAATCTGTAATAATATTTAAGGCTTATTCCCGGTATTGCTTTATTTGCTCTGCTTATTAGTATTCTGTCTTGTCAAGGTTTGAGAGTCTCTGTACAGTTGGATTATAAATAAGATTCACTACTGAACCGATAAAGAGCAGGACAGCAAATACTGTGGCCAGAATAAAACCATATTTTAAATCATGTCCGAAGGCATCGCTGACAGCACCCATTGCTAATGGTCCCAGAGCTGCTCCGGCAGCAGTGAAGAACAATAGTATTCCTGCCACGGAACCATGTTTTGCCTTTGGAAGGCAGCTGATGCCCTTTGAATTGATTGTCGGGTAGATCACTGACATAAACAGACCTGAGAGGGGTAACATAATTACAGCAACATGTACACCACCCGTTACACTGGCTATGAAGCATATCATTACCAGGAGACACAAAATGCATAACACCAGTGTCCAGTTAAATCTTCCAACGACCCATGCTCCCAGAAATCTTCCACCTGCCCTGAGTATGAAGAAGATAGGTAATGCATATGTTGCTATAAAGATTGCACTGCCGTCATATCCGGTTATAAGTGTTGGCATCCAGACATAGATTGAGCATTCAACTGCGACATAGAGAAATGCCATAACGGAGAAAGCTATCACAAAGGGATCTTTCATCATGGCCAGGGTTGACTTAAGGTTGACCGGTTCCTGAATGGTTCTTTTTGTGGCAGGGTACTTTACCATTGAGGCAAGTATTATTAGGATGACACAGAGTGTCCCGGCAACCACATAAAGCCATTTCCACTCTACACCTATCGCTATAAATCTGGTTACCAGAAAGGGACCTATTATTGCACCTACCGCGAAAAATCCTTCGACGGTATTCATAGTTGATGTGTGCTCTGTTGTTGACCTGGATATGTCACCAATCAGTGCAAGTGCGCCAGTCTTAAACACGCCGATTGCAATGCCACCTACGATCATCAGACTCAGGAAGTAGGCGAACGAGTTTCCGACAATATATAAATAGGAGTTAAGTGCAAAAATGCTCAGACCAATGATGATTGTTTTCTTTCGGCCGAGCTTATCTGCCACAAAACCAAAAAACAGACCGCCCAGGGCAATTGCGACCATCGGGGCATAGTGCATCATTCCTGCTGCAGTCATACTCAGGTTAAACTGCTTCATTACTTCAGGAATAATAACACCCACTGCATCAGTGGTCATGGCAAACATCATGAACATCAAATAGGTTAGCACCTTTATGGTCCATGTTCCGGTTCTTCCTTCCTGCTTTCTCATATTCTGGATGTTTTGAATTACAAATGGTTATACTATAAATGAGACATTGTGACCTGTATTATCGATATAAGAAATTTGTACCGAATAGTCTGCAAGGTCAACTTCGGCACAACAACTGTATTTATCTCTTTCCCAGGTCATCGCAATGCATGTTGCATTCTTACCCCGACATTCAAATACTCCGTCAAATGCCGGATAATCATTACGGAACCTGATTAATCCAAGGAGTCTTTGAACAACCTTGGAACGGGTTGCACTATCTATTTCATCAATAGTGTAATTATGGCGGTTGATATCCCGGCCTTCACCGGTTTGCATGACCCTGTCAGTATCGTTTTTACCGGCCAGTAAACCCACATAATACACCTGCGGGATCCCGGGTGTGAAGAATTGAATAGCCCTTGCTGCAATGTAAGCATTATCATTACAATCCAGCGCAGAGTAATATGTGCATCGTATCTGGTGAGCGTCAAATCCATCTTCACTTTTGTGGCTATCCGAGATAATCCTGCTGAGATTTGCCCCTCGCTGGAGGCAGATATCAACAATTCTCCGGGCTTTGTCTGAACTTACTATCTCATCCAGGTCTGGTTTAACAGGTATGCCATCATGACAGTCAAGCATCGTAATCTGATTGTGTGGCCTGCGGCGGATATACCCGATAAGCCCTTCTCCGGAATGATTAATAAGTGCCTGAAGGATGAGGAAGGGAAGTATGAAATCATAGATCCATATCCCTCTTTCTGCCAGCTTGTACTGAATTGAATAATGTGCGTGGACTTCAGGTACCAACTCTATACCCCGGGTTGCTGCCATTTCTGTAAGACGATCCAAGAAATGGTATATCTCAGGTTCAACAAAGAAACAGTTGGTGCCGGGCTTCTTTATTACATATGCGATTGCATCCAATCGTACCATACTCACATTGTGCCTGCTGGCCTTCTTGAAAAATTCGCGATAAAGCTCATGAACAATCCCGGAATTTACATCCAGGTCTATCTGTTCTGATGGCTCAGTCTTCCCGAAGGTGGTCCAGACTGTTTCCTCCTTCCCTGTCTTCTCAATGATAAAAGATGAATATGGTGTCTTTCTTCTCAGAAAGATCTTGCTGATATCCTCTTTGTCCGGGCTGCCCTCAATCCATAACTTATCAAGTGTAAGAAACATATCAGCATATTTGGATTCTTTACCCGTTTTAAGAAAATCACGAAAATAATCTGACTGTCTTGATATGTGATTAACAACAAGATCCAGGGTTATCGGATATTTTTCACCAATGCTCCCAATGTCATCCCAGTGCCCAAAAAACGGATCTATCTCCATATATGTCAGTGGCGCAAATCCTCTGTCTCCTGAAGATGGGAAGGGTGGAAGGATATGAACACCACCCTTGAAGATCCCCTCAAAATAATCATTAAGGACATTATACAATGATCTCAGATCTCCTCCGAGTGAGTCAGGGTATGTGGCCAGTTGAACTTTGTTTATTACCATCCGTCTAGTATATCCTTTTACTCTACTGCAACAACCTCATATGATTTGGATATTATATAGTCTGCCAGATATTTGTGACCTGCAATTATCTTATGTTCAGTCTCCAGTATTCCTTCTGTAAATGGATCATCCACCTCATTTCCCCTGTTCCTCAGCTTCCTGTACTTAAGTGTGTCTTTATAATCAGCATCGATAAATATCCTTGTATCCACATGTTTGAGCAGTGAAGTGTATGTTCCTTCAACTATAATTACTTTTATACCCTTCAGATCAATTTCAAGGTCAATCTTGTTATTCGAATAATAATCGATGTGAGGAATGATAATTGAATCTGCTCCGGCAACTGATTTCATAAGGTTCTCCTCAAGCAAATGAAGGTTAACTTCTTTATGTGGTCCAAGCCACTCCGGATCACTCTTCCTCATGGCATCATTGGCAAGAGGAGGGAGATTGAAATAGTTATCCTGCCCCAGCAATAAAGAACTGATCCCGTATTCCTGCAACACCTGCTTTATGGCTTTGCCAGTTTCTGTCTTACCACTTCCACTTTCTCCTGCAATGGTAATAACATACCTGTTTTTTTTACTTCTGATTTCATTGACAATACCAGTTACAATTTCTTGGGCAGCCCGTATGTGTGGATTCATATTTAATGTATTAATGATCACTTTAATAATTCAATTCGAAAAATATGATATCAAGTCAGTATATTTTTTGAAACCTGAGCCATTGGCAATTCTATGGATTCAACAGAATCAATCAACATAACGATAGCATACTTTTTTCATGTATTCTGTGCAATTATACGCAGTTAAAGATAGGCTGTGCAGAATCAAAAATCAATGCCTAAATCCTTAATATAGACCGATATAGGCACGCAACCGGTTGCGCAACCGGTTGCGCAACCGGTTGCGGTTAATAACTTTTTGAAAAAAAATAATTGATGGCTTCGGCCATTGTCACAATACTTCCTTCCTGATCCGGAGAAAGTATTAAATGGTCTTTATTGAATGGATGCGGATGGATTGATTATTGTGATTGACCAATTAAGAAAAGATCGCAGCGCAATAGTCAACATTTACATGAACTGCGAATTTCATGCCTCCTTCCCTCCTCCGCATCCGCAGCAGCCGGCGCTGTCGATGGGATTGCATCCGGTGTCGGTGCTGCGGGCGCAGCCGATGCCCCTCTTGCGCATCTCCTTGTTATTGCCGACATGTGTCTCGGGAAACTCTCCCTTCGGCTTGAGGATAATGGTTACAGCCATGGCCACCAGCGCGAGGCCGATCAGTATGGCAGATATTATGAGAAGCTTTAACAGCATCTTTTATGTCTTTATTTAATGCAAATATACCAATTTACCCCTGACCTTCCGATTTTCCAACCTTCCGGTCGGGATCTCCGCTTTGGTCTGACTAGACCGCATGACCGCATGACCGCATGACCGCATGACCAAATAATTAAACACCCCCGCCCGCCACTTTGTTCGCCTTCAGTGTCAGGACTCCTCCTCACGGTAGAGCTCCCTGTCGGCCCTGTCGGCCTCCTGGAGCACCCGCTTGTGCTCCTCCGGCGTGTATCGTCTGATCTTATAGCCCACCGCCGCAATGAAAATGCTCATGAACGGGCTGATGATATTGAAAAAACAATAAGGCGCGTATGCCCATGTTGATACGCCCAGTACGGCTGACTGGGTGGCGCCGCAGGTGTTCCATGGTATCAGCACTGAGGTGACCGTCCCGGAGTCTTCCAGCGAACGGCTCAGCAGCTCGGGCTTGAAGCCCATGTCACGGAATTTCTTGGCGTACATCCTCCCGGGAACCACAATAGATAGATACTGGTCGGAAGCGGTCACATTGAAGAAGAGGCATGTTGCCACTGTTGACCCCACGAGGGTACCGGCATTGTGAACGAACTTCATCAGCTTGCCGGTTATTGTCTTAAGCATACCGCATGCCTCCATGATTCCACCGAAGACCATAGCGCAGATGATGAGCCACACTGTGTTGAGCATCCCGGCCATGCCGCGTGTCTTCATCAGCTCATCAACGGAGGCGTCGCCGGTGGTCACAGCCACGCTGCCGAACATGGTTTTTGTCACGGCAATATATGCCTGCTTCACGAATGAGCCCCCTGTGGCTGCCACCTCCTCAAGCACATGAGGCTGGAAGATGATGGCGCAGATGGCTCCAAGAAGAGTTCCGGCAAGCAGCGAAGGAAGAGGAGGCACCTTTTTTACTATTATATATATAAGCATGGCGGGGACTATCAGCAGTATGGGTGTCACATTGAACTTCGATCTGATGGCTGCCTGTACGGCCTCAGCGCTTGTGGAACCCGCCTCAAGGTCTATTGTAAAGCCGATGACCAGGAATATTATCAGTGATATGGTCAGTGACGGCACGGTGGTTATCACCATGTAACGCACATGGGTGAAGAGGTCTGTTCCTGCCACCGCCGGTGCAAGGTTGGTGGTGTCAGAGAGGGGTGACATCTTGTCTCCGAAATAGGCGCCAGAGAGGATGGCGCCGGCAATCATTGCCTCACTGAAACCCAGTGCCTTGCCTATGCCCAGTAGGGCCACCCCGATGGTGGCAACAGTTGACCACGAGCTGCCTGTGGATATTGATACCAGTGCGCAAATGATTACTGAAGCAAAGAGAAAGATCTTGGGATGAAGGATCTCAAGCCCGTAATAGATAAGCATTGGCACCACACCGCTTACCATCCATGTTCCTGCCAGTGAGCCAATAAGAAACAGTATCAGTATGGCGGGCATGGCCGTGCCTATCCCTTTGATGACCCGGTCACGGATAAAAATCCACCTGTATCCCAGGGTGATGGCGATTACTCCGGCCACAGCGGCAGCCAGGATAAGGGCTATCTGGTTGGCGCCGGAAAGAGTGTCATCACGGAAGTATTTTACATTGAGTGTAAGGAGAACGATAAGAACCGCGATTGGCAGTAACGACTGCAGCATCGACGGTGTTTTGTACTGTTTGGAAGACATGTATGGTTGCTGGCGGTGAAGCGTGCAATTTACTATTTTCCGTGATTTTTCTTGATTTTGCCGCCAAAAGATGTTATTTTGTCTCTCCTGTTTTCCGCAATGCAACACCCTAAAAATTATTCTGGATAATATCGTA
>CAZVLJ010000041.1:0-283 GCA_964627825.1 uncultured Rikenella sp.
ACCGGCGAACGCCTGGAAACGACCTTGAGCCGCCGTGTCAGGGAAAACGGCATCCGGGTTCTGGAATACAGTTTAGCTACCCGGATTTTGTTATCCAAGGGGAAATTACAGGGCATTCAGGTTCTGGACAGCCGCAGCGGATTTATGAGAGATTACGGCTGCAAATACCTGATCCTGGCTACCGGCGGCGCCGGCCAATTATTCCGTTATAACACCAATCCCAATATCACTACCGGTGATGGGGTAGCCCTAGCTTTCAACGCTGGAGCGGAAATAGCGGATA
>CAZVLJ010000041.1:293-1821 GCA_964627825.1 uncultured Rikenella sp.
ATCCGGACGTAGCCACCGGCGATGGTATTGCCCTCGCTTACAACGCCGGAATTGCGATTTCCGATATGGAATTTTTCCAGTTCCATCCGACGGCGCTTCACCTGCCGGGCGTTTATCCCTTTTTGATTTCCGAAGCGGTCAGAGGCGAAGGCGGTGTATTACGCAACAACCAGGGACGGGCTTTCATGGCTGATTACACTCCTGAAAAGGAACTCGCCCCGCGTGACGTAGTAGCCCGCAGTATGATTTACGAAATGAGGAAAACCGGACGGAATTCGGTCTTACTCGATATTACCCATTTACCGGCTTCACAAGTTACCACCCGCTTCCCCCATATTTACCGGTTCTGCCTCGACCACGGAGTGGATATAACGAAAGAGATGATACCGGTTGTGCCTGCAGCACATTATTCATGTGGCGGGGTGAAGGTGGACATGCACGGAAGAAGTTCTATCGACAGGCTCTATGCCATCGGGGAGGTCTCTTCCACAGGGCTCCATGGAGCCAACAGGCTGGCATCCAACTCACTTATTGAGGCAGCTGTTTATGCTCACAGGGCTGCGGAAGACGCCTCGGCACGGATTGCAGACCTCAGTTTCAAGGGAAAAATACCCCTGTGGAACTATCACGGCACCACCCACCTTGAGGAGATGATCCTTGTAACCCAGAACTACAGGGAGATGCAGATGATCATGAGCAACTATGTGGGCATAGTCAGGTCAGACCTCAGGCTGGCCAGGGCCAAGACACGCCTGGAGATCATATACCAGGAGACGGAGGATCTGTACCGCAGATCAACCCTGTCAAGGCCCCTGATTGAGCTCCGAAACCTCATCGCTGCCGGATACCTTGTGATCAAGATGGCCCAGAACAGACAGGAGAGCCTCGGACTGCACTATTCAATAGATTATCCTGCAAGACCCGGATCAGAATTTTAAACCTGGATAAATATGGAATACAACGAAACCATCTTCCCATCAGAAGAAACAATGGATACTCCTTTCATGACTGCCCCCTTCAGGGGGAAGAATGCCTTCTGGAGATATTTTGTAGGGATAGTTGCACCATTCATTGCAGCCAACGTTATTGGAGCACTGCCTCTTGCCGCGGTAATCATAACCAGGACCCTTGAAGGTTCGCCCATGCCTCAGAAAGGCGGCATGCCTGACTTTGAGGCTATGGGGATAAACCTTAACGTTGGTTTTGTGCTTAACATTATTCCTTTCCTGTTGGGTTTGCTGACTATCATTCTCCTGGTCAAGCCGCTTCACAACCGCAGTTTTCAAACGGTAGTCAACGGAGGAAGAAAAACCAGATGGGGAAGGGTATTCATGGCTGCCCTGGTCTGGATAGTTGTATCAGCCGTGTGGATGATCTATTCTCTGAAAAGTGATCCGGGCAATTTCAGGATCAACAACACCTCAACATCTCTCATTGTGCTTGCAATCCTGGCTCTTACCCTGATTCCTTTTCAGGCTGCATTTGAGGAGATACTGTTCAGGGGTTATCTCATGCAGGGATTTGCAGT
>CAZVLJ010000041.1:1921-25230 GCA_964627825.1 uncultured Rikenella sp.
AGGCTGCATTTGAGGAGATACTGTTCAGGGGTTATCTCATGCAGGGATTTGCAGTTCTGGCACGGAACAGGTGGATACCAATAGTGGTTACCTCACTGCTCTTCGGGCTGATGCACGGTCTTAACCCCGAGGTGCAGCAATACGGCTTTTTGACCATGATGCCGCAGTATATCTTTTTCGGCCTGGTTTTCGCCGTGCTGACAATGTTTGACGACGGTATAGAGATGGCCATAGGCGCCCATGCGGCAAACAACATTTTCCTGTCAGTGCTGATAACACATGATGATATGGCCCTGCAGACCCCTGCTCTGTATGAACAGGTACAGATCTATCCCTGGAAAGAGTTTGCGGGCCTGGTTGTCATGTCAGTAGTTTTCCTGGTCATAATGGCAATAATATGCCGCTGGAAGGATATCAGAAAGCTTTATGCAAGGATCATTGTTCCAGTGGTGGCCCCGGAGGTGTCAGATGCCGTAGATGCCGGTTGACCTGTCAAACCTGTATCCTCCCCATTTATCCCTGATCTCGCCGATGAGTGCACGGATCTCATCCACTTCAGTTGTGGTGAGCAACCTGAGACGTGTCTCCCTGAAGCCCTGAAGGCCTTTAAAATAGTTTGAAAAGTGGCGGCGCATCTCAAATATCGCCGGTTTACCTTCCTTGTGTTCAAGTGATTTGTCAAGGTGCAGCAGCGCCAGCTCTGCCTTTTCCTCTACCGTTGGTTCAGGAAGTATTTCTCCGGTATCAAGATAATGGCGTATCTCCCTGAATATCCATGGTCTCCCGAAGGTTGCCCTTCCTATCATGATACCGTCAACGCCATATCTGTCAAACATCAAAAGAGCCCTTTCCGGTCCGTTGATATCACCATTGCCAATGACCGGTATTTTCATCCTCGGGTTGTTCTTCACTTCCCCTATCAGGGTCCAGTCGGCTTCACCGCGGTACATCTGTGACCTGGTGCGTCCATGAATGGTTATTGCGGCGATGCCTGTGTCCTGGAGCTGCTCGGCAACTTCAGTAATGATCTTGCTGTTTTCATCCCACCCCAGCCTTGTCTTGACTGTTACCGGAATCTTTACTGCTCTCACAATGGCAGTTGTCATTTCAATCATCAGAGGGATATTCTGGAGCATCCCGGCTCCGGCGCCGCGGGCAGCTATCTTCCTCACGGGACAACCGAAGTTAAGATCAATCAGGTCGGGTCCGGCTTCTTCAGCCCTGAGCGCCGCATCAACCATTGATTCAATGATGTGCCCGTAGAGCTGTATCCCGATAGGGCGCTCATAATCAAACAGATCAAGTTTCTTTACGCTGCTGCGGCCATCCCTGATGAGACCGTCTGAAGAGATGAACTCGGTATACATGAAATCAGCGCCGAACATCTTGCAGACATACCTGAAGGAAGGATCGGTGATATCCTCCATGGGAGCCAGAAAGAGAGGGCGATCCCTTAATATCGTGTTCCCCAGTTTCAATACCTGATTACTTGTTCTCCTCCTGGTCAGTCCCGAAAAGGGTGGGAGAGAGGTCTCTCCTGACCATCTCGTTCTTGCGGAAAACATAGACCACTCCGTACCTTTCCGCACTTGCCCTCTTCTCATCTTCAGGCAGCGATGAAAAACCGGCTTCAATCTCGTTCCAGAGACCGGCTATCAGCTCATCCACTTCCCGGCGCATGTCCGAGGTTTTGTTTACACACTCCGAAGCCCTGCGGTTAATTGTCTTATAATGATTCCGCGTCTCGAGAAATTTTTCGTAACGTACCTTGACCACTGCGATGGTCGGGTTGGTAACAGGACTGCTCCCCTTCCTGATCCGGTATTCCTCTCCGTCAATAATCCGTTTGCCCCATGCAACCAGTTCGTTCTCAGTAGTTAGTGAGGGGATGGTGGCATCATCAGTTGCTATTCCGTAGAATGACCTGGTCTCGGGAGGCATCTCACCCCTTACTACGGCCATGTTCATCACCCTGAGGAAATGCGTGATATACAGCCTTGCCTTTTTTGCTGTTTCCTGGTTTCTCTTAGCCTTTTCAGTCTGGTTAACCAGGGTCTGCCGCTGATGGCTGATGGAGTTTTCAAACAGAGGCAGAATAGCCTGAATCTTTACCAGGGTTTTCATTGAAAAGGCAAGCCTGAAAGGAGGGATCTCCTTGCTCATCTCAACGGCTCTCTTCAATGCTCTCAAACGTGCTGAATCAGTGTTGGGAAGACGGCGATAGGGCATATAAAAGTCTTTAAAAACTTAGATTATATGCGAATATACATTCTTATGATTATTTAACAATGCCCTTCGCAATTAAAATGACTGATTTACTGGAAAAAGTCAGCAGCACTTGCTACATTAGCATTCATATTATAAAAGAGTTACAGATATGTTTGAAAAAGATGTTTACATTAAGCGCCGTCAAAGTCTCAAGTCTCTCATGAACAATGGCATAGCCCTGTTTGTCGGAAATGTTGAATCACCGATGAACTATCCGGAGAATACCTATCACTGGAGACAGGACAGTGATTTTCTCTATTTTTTCGGTATTGACCTGCCGGGTCTTGCCGGGCTGATTGATTTCAATTCAGGTGACGAGGTAGTGTTTGGCAATGATTTTACAGTAGATGACATAGTATGGATGGGGCCGCAGCCCACAGTGGCTGAGCTGGCATCCCTGGCAGGAGTTGGATTGACACATCCGATGGCAAAACTTGCGGATATGGTACATGAGGCTCTGGACAAGGGAAGGGAGATACATTTCCTTCCTCCTTACCGGGCTGAAACAAAAATGACACTGGGTGCTCTTCTCAGAGAGAATCCCTGCCAGATGAGGACCAGGGCTTCGGAGCAGCTGATAAAATCAGTTGTTTCGCTAAGGTCGATAAAGGAAGAGGTTGAGGTTGCCGAGATAGAAAAAGCGGAAGATATTTCCTGCGAGATGCAGACCACGGCAATGAGGATGTGCAAGTCTGGCGTTACGGAGCAGGAGATTTACGGTGTTCTGCAGGGCATTGCCTTCTCGCATGGAGCAGGGCCGGCCTTCCCGATCATCCTTAGCATCAACGGGCAGACGCTGCATAATCATGTCCATGTGAATGTGCTCAGGGAAGGGAGGATGATGGTGACCGACTGCGGTGCTGAATCAAACATGCACTACTCTGCTGACCTGACACGGACCACACCTGTTGGAGGCAAGTTCAGCCAGCGCCAGAAGGAGATATATGAGATAGTGCTTAAAGCCAATACTGAAGCTATCAGGGCTGCCGGACCGGGTATCTCCAACCTCGACCTGCATCTCAATGCCTGGAGGATAATTGCCTCAGGCCTTAAGGATCTCGGGTTCATGAAAGGTGATGTTGACGAAGCTGTTGTTGCCGGAGCCCCTGCTCTCTTCATGCCCCATGGACTGGGTCATATGATGGGTCTTGATGTTCATGACATGGAAGCTCTCGGTGAGAATTATGTGGGTTACAATGATGAGGTCAGGCGCAGCACTCAGTTCGGGCTCCGGTCTCTTCGCTTTGCGCTGCCCTACAAACCGGGCCATGTCTTTACCGTTGAGCCGGGAATCTACTTCATACCTGAGCTGGTTGCCAAATGGAAGGCCGAGGGTTTACATAAAGAATTCATCAACTTTGACAAGGTTGAGAGCTACCTTGACTTTGGTGGCATCAGGATAGAGGATGATGTTCTCATTACCCCCACGGGTTCACGGATGTTGGGTAAGACGGCACCCAAGACGGTGGCGGAGATTGAGGACACGTGCAGGTAGGATCCTGCTCTCATTAACATATCTGCAATTGGATGATGTAGTGACGGATCTGAGATCTGTCACTACCCGGTCCGATGATGGATCTGCAATTGGATGCCGTCGTTACCTGCATGCATGTTCAATATGATCTGTAATATTCCCGGTTCAGGCGGGCAATATTGAACAATTTGATCTGTTTCGGGCATTGCGCTTCACATGCGCCTGTATTCGAGCAGCTGCCGAATCCCTGTTTGTCCATCTCGGCAATCATGGCCATTACTCTTTCCTTTGCCTCGGGCCGGCCCTGGGGCAGGAGCGCGTACTGAGACACCTTGGCCGAGACGAAGAGCATGGCCGAGGCATTCTTGCATGCAGCCACGCATGCGCCGCAGCCGATACATACCGATGCGTCAAAGGCAAGTTCACTGTTGTGCTTGCGCACAGGTATGGTGTTGGCCTCAGGGGCCGCCCCGACAGCCACCGAGATGAAACCGCCGGCCTGCTGTATCCTGTCAAAGGCGTTGCGATCAACCATCAGGTCTTTGATAACCGGGAACGACTTCGCCCTCCAGGGCTCAATGACAATGGTTTCCCCATCCTTGAAGTATCTCATTGAGAGGAGGCATGTAGTAAGTCCTTTCACCGGACCGTGAGGGTATCCGTTAATGTACATCCCGCAGCTGCCACAGATACCTTCATGGCAGTCGTGCTCAAAGGTAACGGGCTCACCGCCCTGTGCAATGAGTGTTTCATTGAGATAAGTGAGCATCTCTATAAAAGACATCTCGGGAGAAACCCCGTCAAGATCATAGGTGACAAACGATCCCCTGGAACGGGCATCCTTCTGTTTCCATATTTTTAGCTTGAGCTTCATATCTTATCCTTGAAAGGTTTTACTACTTGTAACTTCTCTGTTTCAGTTCCACGAATTCAAATTTCAGCTCCTCTTTATTCAGTACCGGTGGCCGGTCTTCATTATATTCCCAAACCGCAACGTAGGCATACTCATCATCATTTCTCAGGGCTTCGTGGTCAGGTGTCTGGCTCTCTTCCCTGAAGTGGGCGCCACATGACTCTCTCCTGTTGAGAGCGTCTGTAACCATCAGTTCTCCGAGCTCCAGGAAATCGGCAACCCTGCCTGCCTTCTCCAGTTCCTGGTTCAGCTCATCGGCTTTGCCCGGAACAAGCAGGTCCTTCCAGAACTCTTCCCTCAGTTCACGGATCATTCCGAGAGCTCTTGTCAGGCCCTCTTCGTTTCGTGTCATACCGCAATGATCCCACATGATCTTACCCAGTTTCTTGTGGAATGTTGTCGGGGTCTGCTTTCCTCCCACTGATAGCAGTTTGTTGATCTTCTCAACTGACCTGGTTTCAGCTTCTTGAAATTCAGGCAAATCAGTTTTGATCTTAGGTGTTTTGATTTCCGAAGCCAGGTAGTTACCAATTGTATAGGGCAGAATGAAATAGCCGTCGCCGGCACCCTGCATCAGGGAACTTGCTCCGAGCCTGTTGGCGCCGTGGTCTGAGAAATTTGATTCGCCAACAGCAAAAAGGCCAGGGATGGTTGTCATCAGTTCATAGCTGACCCAGAGTCCGCCCATGGTGTAATGGCCGGCCGGGTAGATCCTCATCGGTTCGGTATAGGAGTCTATCCCGGTGATATCCTTGTACATATCGAAGAGGTTCCCGTACTTCTCTTCGATAGCTTTTTGGCCCTGTTTTTTTATCGCATCGCGAAAGTCGAGGTTTACTGCCAGTCCTGTCGGACCCACCCCGTATCCGGCATCGCATCTCTCCTTGGCGGCCCGCGATGCCACGTCGCGCGGTACCAGGTTCCCGAAGGCGGGGTAGCGGCGTTCAAGGTAGTAATCACGGTCCTCTTCGGGTATCTCATTGGCGGGCCGTTTGTCTCCCTTGTTTTTAGGTACCCACACGCGGCCGTCATTACGAAGCGATTCGGACATAAGGGTAAGCTTGCTCTGGAATTCGTTCATCTGCGGGACGCTGGAGGGGTGTATCTGCACGAAACTGGGGTTGGCAAAAGCCGCCCCTCTCTTGTAGGCGCTCCAGGCAGCAGAAGCATTTGAGTTGACAGCCAGGGTGGAGAGATAATAGATAGTGCCATAACCACCTGTGGCAAGAACAACAGCATGTGCCGAGTGTCTCTCTATCTCCCCGGTGAGCAGGTTCCTGGTGATTATACCCCTGGCCTTTCCGTCAACAACCACAAGGTCAAGCATCTCACGACGCGGATACATGGTTATAGTTCCCTCTTTTATCTGCCTGACAAGAGATGAGTAGGCTCCCAGTAAAACCTGCTGTCCGGTCTGGCCCCTTGAATAGAAGGTGCGCGAGACCTGTACCCCTCCGAAGGAGCGTGTTGTGAGGGTGCCGCCATATTCACGCGCAAAAGGCACCCCGATGGCAGTGAAGTGATCAATGATCTGATTGCTGACTTCTGCTATCCTGTACACATTGGCTTCACGCGCTCTGAAGTCGCCTCCCTTGATGACATCATAGAACAGCTGGTAAACACTGTCACCGTCATTCTTGTAGTTTTTTGCAGCATTGATACCGCCCTGGGCTGCCACTGAGTGTGCCCGGCGAGGCGTATCCTGGTAACAGAAGACCTTTACATTGTATCCCAGCTCTCCCAGAGCCGAGGCTGCGGGGGCGCCTGAAATACCTGTTCCCACAACAATGATTTCAAGCTTCTTCTTGTTGGCAGGACTGACAAGCCGTGCATTTTCCTTGTAGTGTGTCCACTTATCCTGCAGCGGACCTTCAGGAATCTTTGAGTCGAGAGTTATCATGATAATGGTTGCTTCAGATTATTTGAAAAGCCAGATTGCAAGGGGTATGATGGCAAATCCCGCCGGGACAGCTATCGCATAGATTAGTGAAGCCACCCTGATGACCGGCTTCCAGAACTCATTTGACCAGCCCAGGGTCTGGAAGGCTGACTGCAGGGCGTGATAGAGGTGTAATCCCAGAACCAGGAAGCATACCCAGTAGAGGATCACATAGCCCGGAACTGCAAAAAGATGGTATGCCACCGCATAGAAGTTCTCCGGGTCACCTTCAACCAGTCCCACCTTGATGAAGTAAAAATTGAAAAAGTGGATTACCAGGAAGACCAGCACTGAACCGCCGGTCCAGATCATGAATTTAGAGAATGCTGAGGTGTCGGATTTATTCCTGACAACATACCTGACCGGTCTGGATAGCCAGTTCTGTATCTGGATAAAGATGCCGTAGGTAATGTGGATCACTATTACCAGTAAAAGCAGTATCTCCACCACCTTGATGAGAGGGAATGTAGCCATGAAATGTGCTGCATTGTTGAAAGGCTCCGGATCACTCCTCAGGAGCATCAGGTTAATGCCCAGATGTACCGGCAGGAAGAGCAGGAGGAACAAACCGGCAAGTGCCATCACAAATTTCTTCGAGACGGCCGAAAAAAGGATCTTGTTCATCGGCTATGTACTTTAGTGGTCAGGGTTATTTGAAAGATCGGGGAAAAGTCTTTACTTCCTCGTAAATTTATAAAGTTTTTCTCCTATAACAAATATACAATGAAGAGGAGTATAGTTTTTGAGGGCATAAGGGTATCCTATAATGTGACCGGCAGAGGCAAAACAATGGTATTGCTTCACGGATACCTTGAGGCCGGGGAGGTGTGGGGCCCACTGGTGAAGGAGCTGGCAGACGGATACAGGATAATCACTCCGGACCTTCCCGGGCACGGCGAATCAGGCATCCTGAGTGATGTGCATACAATGGAGTTTCTTGCCTCTGCCATACGTGCAGTTATTATTGATGCCGGGTCAGAGAAGGTGCTTATGGCCGGACACTCGCTGGGAGGATATGTCACACTGGCATTCCTGGAGCTATACCCTGATCTCCTGTCAGGATATATTCTGTTTCATTCTCACCCGCATGCTGACTCCCTCGAGGCCATTAGCCGGAGAAACAGGGAGATAGATGTTGTCAGGGCAGGAAAGAAAAACATAATGTATCCCGGAAATGTAAGCATGATGTTTGCGGAGAAGAACCTCCGCTCAATGGCACCGGAAGTGGAACGCTCAAAGCAGATCGCATCACTAAACTCCGGTGACGGGATCATTGCCCTGCTCAATGGAATGATTGCCAGGCCTTCACGTCAATATACACTTGAGAACGGGACAGTACCGCTGATGTGGATTCTGGGCAGGCACGACCTCTATTTTTCCCCCGAAAAGGCCATGAGAGATATCGGGCTGCCTTTCAATGCCGAGGTGGTCATCCTGGAGGAGTCAGGACATATGGGCTTTATAGAGGAGAAGGAGAAATCCGTTCTGCTGATCAAAAGCTTCGCCGAAAGGATAAAATGGTGAGTTCCGGTTAACGGCTCCCGATAAAATTGAGAGCCTCGAGCAGAGTCTTGTCAATTTCCTGCCATATTGGATAAAAGCCTTTGTTGTCAAGCATGTTGCGTGCTATGTATGCTTTTAGCTGAACGGTGATCACATTCTCTGATATACTGATCTGCTCTCTTCTGGCAGGTATGCCGTTTTCTCCGGCAAAAGCCACGAACTTTGACAGCAGGTCCTGGTTATCAAGCCACTCTCTCAGTGCAGGAAGATCATTGAATTTGCCAAGGATCTCCCGGTTATCCTCGGTAAAATTAAGCGCATACCTGTAGAGCAATCCGGAGTTTCTTATTGCAAGGAAGTAGTCAGTTATGCCTACGGTGTCAATTGGGATGAAAATATCAGGCATTATGCCTCCGCCGCCGTAGACAGTTCTGCCACCGGGAGTAGTAAAGCGCAGGGAGTCAGCGTGTCTGATTGAGTCAGCCTCCTCAAACTCGCCGTGCATCAGCCTGTTGCCAAGGTCCTCATAGTATTTTTCAACTCCCTGGTCATAGGGTTTCTGAATGGAACGACCGGTAGGTGTATAATACCTGGCAATAGTGAGCCGCATGCCGGAACCATCACGGAACATCACGGGTTCCTGTACGAGACCTTTGCCGAAAGAGCGCCTTCCTATTATTGTGCCACGGTCATTGTCCTGCACTGCTCCTGCAAGTATCTCGCTGGCAGAGGCGCTCCACTCGTCTATCAGCACAACAAGTTCTCCGGTCTCAAAACTTCCTTTTGAGGTTGCTTTTATATCCTGCCGCGGAGTCGACTTGCCCATGGTGAAGACTATCAGCTTGCCTTCCGCCAGGAACTCGTCGGCAATCATTGTGGCAGCATCCATCACTCCGCCTGAATTACCCCTGAGGTCAAGCACCAGTTTCTTCATTCCCTTTTCTTTCAGGTCGTTAAGCCCCTGTTTGAATTCATCGTGTGTTGTAAGGGCAAAGTTGGAGATCTTAATATAGCCCACATCATCTGACATCATGTAGGCTACGTCAACACTGTAGATGGGGATCTTGTCACGGATGATGGTGAAGGGCAGCAGTTCGCCGGCTTCCTTGCGTTCAATCTTCAGGTCTACCCTGGTGCCCCTGGGACCTTTAAGCATCTTAACAACCTCATCATCGGCAATACCTTTTCCGGCAATGAGGGAGTCATTTACATAGATGATCTTGTCACCCGGTATGATGCCGGCTTTTTCCGAAGGTCCACCCGGGATGGTGCTTATGATGAGCACGGTGTCAGTAAGCATATTGAATGACACGCCGATGCCGTCAAAGTTACCCTGAAGGGGCTCGTTTGCCTGGGCCAGATCAGTGGCGGGGATATATACCGAATGGGGGTCAAGCCTTCGAAGCATCACCGGTATAGCTTCCTCAATCAGTTCATTGCGGTTAATTGTATCAACGTAGTCGGATTCAATTATGTCTAGGATCCGGCTGAGCTTGTCATTAGACGGAGGGAAGTTGGTGTAAAGCCCTGGCTGGGGGTGGGGCATATAGAAACCAATCAGTATGCCAACAGCAATAGCAACACCGATTATCAGTGGAAGATACGCTTTGTTATATTTCATTTTTCTTTTCTCCGAGGTCAATGTAAACAAGCTCAATGCCCGCACGTTTAAGAAGCTCAATGCCGTCAAGGTTACGGTACTGGTTACTGTAAACGACACGTCTTATCCCTGACTGAATTATCAGCTTGGAGCACTCCATACAGGGGGAGTCTGTAATATAGAGCGTGGCGTTCTCGCTTGAGTTGTTTGACCTTGCTACCTTGGTTATGGCGTTGGCTTCAGCATGTAAAACGTAAGGTTTGGTAACATTATTCTCATCCTCGCAGACATTTTCAAATCCTGCCGGTGTACCGTTATAACCATCGGAGATGATCATCTTGTCCTTTACGATCAGCGCTCCGACTTTGCGTCTCTTGCAGTATGAATTCTCGGACCACACTGCAGCCATGCGCAGATAGCGCCTGTCAAACTGATCCTGCTTCTCCCCGTAGGGATGAATTGAATCTTTCTTTATCATCCTTTTCTTATTCGTCGGCAAACTTAATGGTTTTTACCCTAAGTCAGATGTGTATTTCACCTTTAAGGTAGAGCGTGGCAGATCCTGCGATGCGTACCCTGTCACCATCCAGAGTACAATCGAGCACACCGCCTCTGGCTGAGAGCTGCCTGGCCTCCATCGTCTTCTTTCCGAGTCTTGCTGACCAGAAAGGAGTAAGGGTGGTATGGGCCGACCCGGTCACCGGATCTTCATCTATTCCGATCTGTGGAAAGAAGCACCGGGAGACGAAATCAACAGTATCACCCGGTGCTGTTATGATGATACCCCTGCTCTTTGTCTGTGCCAGTCTCCTGAAGTCGGGTTTCATCTGGCGGATGTCTGTCTCATGTGTGTAAAGGAGCATGTAATGACTCCTTCCGGAGTAACACTCAACAGGTTCACCACCCAGGCTTTCTTTTATTGTTTCGGGCAACTCACATCTTAAGACATTGTCAACCGGAAAATCAAGCTCCAGGCGATCTCCTCTCCTGGTGACCGTGAGATGGCCCATCACCCGTGAACGGAAGATGACCTTATCGCTCTGCGGCTCCAATATGTTCAGCACCACAAATGCCGATGCGAGGGTGGCATGTCCGCACAGGTCAACCTCAGCGGCAGGAGTGAACCACCTGATGAGCCATTCGTCCTTTCCGCGTGTAATGAAGGCAGTTTCTGACAGGTTGTTTTCCATGGCTATCTTCTGCATGGTCTCCTCAGTGACCGGTTCGGTCAGAACGCATACGGCAGCCGGATTGCCGGTGAAGGGCCCATGTGTGAAAGCGTCAATCTGGTAAATAGGGATGGTGATCATTGTGTTTCTTTTCTACCGTCGCAAAGTTATCATTGTTTACCACAAAATGACAACAGATAAGCCATGAGTGCTATCTTAGTGTCATGATTAGTATCCCTGACACAGCCGGAGGAACCAGCATAACAAGGCTTACGCCTGCACGGTGCAATATATGGGCTGTGACACGCAACAACCGGACAATCCTGGTAGACACCGGCATATCGTTTGACCGCAGCCGGATAGAGCATGCGCTGGAGCGCAGGGTGATGATTCCCGAAGCGGTGATACTTACCCACACTCATTTTGATCATGCCGGCAATGCTGCCTGGCTGCAGGCTGAGTATGGGGCGGAAGTGGTGGTCCAGGAGGTTGAAGGCGAAATGCTTGCCGCCGGGGATATGCCTATCCCTGAAGGAACATATACTGTCACAAGAGGGCTGGTGAGCATCGGAAGGAAGATTGGTCCGGCATTCAGGTATGACCCGTGCCGGGCTGATCATATCTTCACTGACCGGTTTGACCTGAACCGGTTCGGTATTGACGGGTACATAATCCATACTCCCGGTCATTCACCGGGAGGGGCAACCGTGGTGATAGATGATGAGATAGCCATTGCGGGAGATTCCATCATAGGCACAACCCCGGGAAAGCCTTTTCCTCCCTTTGCGGATGATGTGGAGATCCTCTTCAGCAGCTGGAAGAAGATCATTGATACCGGATGCCGAGCATTTCTTCCCGGTCACGGCAGGCCGGTAAGCCGGGAGGAGATTATTAGTGAATACAACAAAAGGAAATAGATATGTCAAAGGGATTTTATTACGGTTTCCTCATCGGGATACTCAGTCTTTTAAATGTAAGCGGATCTGCGCAGGACCGCGGCGATACACTGAAGGTTCTGTTTGTGGGGAATAGTTACACCTATTTTGAAAACCTCCCCCAGGTGGTGTCAGTGTTGTCGGAAAAAACGGGTACTGTATTGGTTACGGAGAAGGTTACAATTGGCGGGGCGAAGCTGAGCGAGCACTGGAGAGGTGCACGCGGACTCAACACAAGGGAAAAAATCAGGAAGGGTGGTTATGACATCGTGGTGTTGCAGGAGTGGAGCCTGGGAACGATAAATGAGAGGGATAGTGCGGTCTTCTACCTTGGATTGTTCAGTGATCTGATCAGGCAGAACGGTGCCATGCCCTTTTACTACCTTACCTGGGCCAGGGAAAAAGTTCCTCAGCAACAGGAAGTCATCAGCAGGGTGTACCGTGAGACGGCAGCACTCAAGAAGGCAACTGTGGTTCCGGCAGGAGAGGCATGGGCTCTGGCCCGGTCTCTGCGGCCGGAGATAAAACTTTATGACCCTGACGGAACGCATCCGTCAGATCTTGGGACCTATCTGACAGCATGTGTATTTGTGGCTACCATCACGGGCGGGCTGCCTGAAGCACTTCCTGGTGTCCCGGCCGTCAGAGACAGTCGCGGTGAAGAAATAATCCTCATGAGGATTGATCAGATGGATGTGGATTTCCTCCGCAGGGTTGTTTTAGAGACTGTAGATAGCAGAGTAACGGCAGACGCCTGGTAGATACCTGGCACGAATCCGGTACCCGTCCATTTAAACGATTTCCTCCGTGAGGTGTTATTCTGATGCAGGAATGTCATTTCCCGGTTATTCCTGCTATCAGTGAAAAAACACGCCAGGCCGGGGAAATCTAAACCCGGATTGTCATATCTTTTTTTAACAAAAAATGTAAAGCTATGGTAACTGTAATCATCCCGGCGCTTAATGAAGCCGAAACCATCGGAAGCGTCATCGGACTGGTAAAAAAATCACCTTCGGTTTCAGAGATAATAGTAATGGATGACAAGTCCGGTGACAACACCGTTACTATTGCACGCGAGGCGGGAGCTGCTGTCTATACAAGCACCTCCCTGGGCAAGGGGGCATCTGTGCGCGAGGGAATACTCTTTGCAAAAAATGAGTTCCTTCTCTTTCTTGATGCTGACATTACCACCTATCCTGAGGATATCGTTGAGCTGATGACCGGACCTCTCCGCAATGACTCTGCCGATTTTGTCAAATCAGTCTTCACGCGTCAGGCGGGGCGTGTAACCGAGCTTGTAGCCAAACCGTTGCTGAATCTTCTGTTCCCTGACCTTGTTCGTTTCTCCCAACCGCTAAGCGGAATGGTAGCCGGTAAAAAATCAATGATGAAGGATTTGGAACTTGATAATGACTATGGTGTCGATATCGGGATGCTGATAGACATACACCTGATGGGAGCCAGGATCGCGGAGGTGAATATAGGGTACATAGAAAACCGTATGCAGTCATGGGAACAGCTGTCAAAGATGTCACTTGAGGTGTCCAGGGCTATAATCAATCGCGGAGAGCCGATGCAGGCCAGGGAAGGAGAGACACTGAAGAAGGTAAAAGCGCTCAGGACCCAGATGGAGTATGCCCTGAGAGAGAACAGAAAGGGGCTATCCAGGATGGTGATTTTTGATATGGACAATACCCTGCTGAAAGGAAGCTTCATAACCACCACGTCAAGAATCCTCGGATTTGAGGAGGAGCTGATAAATATTGTCACACACAATGACACCGCAATAATGAGAACCAAGCTCATCGCCACACTGATGAAAGGACATACGGTCAGGGAGGTTCTTGATATTGTTGATACCATCCCTATTGTTGAAGATGCCGTGGAAGTTGTTACCGAGCTGAAGAAAAACGGATATATATGCGGGATAATCAGTGACAGCTATGACGTTGTCACCAACCATATCAAGAACAAGCTCGGGATGGATTTCTCGGTGGCCAACGAGCTGGAGTTCTCAAGAAGTGTAGCAACCGGCGAGGTTAAGATCCCGTCATACTTCCTCAGAGGCAAACAAAGCCGGTGTAGCCATGAGTACTGCAAGTCAAATGTAATCAGGGCATTATCCTCAAGTTACGGCATTGACATCAACAATATTACCGCGATAGGCGACAGTGACAATGATATCTGCATGGTGCGCGAGTGCGGGACAGGTATCTCCTTCTATTCCCAGAACAAATACCTGAACCTCGTTGCAGACCATCTGATCACAGTCCGTTCTTTCGCCCCGGTGCTGGAGATTCTCAATGTGAAAAAAATGTAAATTGCGGTGAGATAATTTATCGAGTCAAATCAAAACTGATTAACATGAACAGGATTGTCTCCTGCCTGATAATTGCATTGTTAACAGCAGGTCTGAGCCATCTCACAGCTCAATCCAGGGGTAGCGGTAAAAATCGCGGTTCTGATCCGGCGCTTTCCAGATCTTACCTCTACCTGGCGGGTTATTACCGTACTGATCTCAGATTGTCTGACAGGCAGATGGATTCGCTGAGGATATATACCAGAAAGGCATCAAAGATAGCAAAGAAGGCACCCCTGGAGGTGGTCAGCAGCTATGAACGGGGAGTACTTAAAAGAATCCTGTCAGAAAGCCAGTATGAGGATTTGTTCGTTTACAAAAACATGCCTGAAGCACGGCTCCTGAGAGAAAAAGTATGGAAAGAAATGCTTTCCCTCCAATATGTCAGCAAGGCTGATTCAGCGAGGCTGTACCCCCAGGTATTTACTCACCTGCACAGGGTACTGGTTGCACGCGATTACCATGCTGAAAACCAGGAGCTCCGGGAGAAATATCTTGAAGATCTTTCAATGGAAGAGCCTGCCTGCCTTTACAGGCTTTATCACAGTGGTGAGCGGAAGCCGCCTGCAAATAATTATTACAGGTCTGATTTCATCTTCTGACCTATCATATGAATCAGACAGTGAAAGATTATAAAAGAACAACTCCTGACATGATCAGAAGGATAGTTATCATGATAGCCCTGCTGTGTGTTCCTGCAGCCGCCCATCCGCAGCAAGGTGATGATCTTACCGGCAGGATTTATTTGAATGCGCTTCAGTATGCAAACGGTTCCGGCAAGCCATACAGGCCTGATAAGGCAATGAGAATAATGTCTGCCCTTGCTAAAGAAGGAGATCCGAAGGCAATGAATGCCCTGGCCATAATGTACGCAACAGGAAAGGGTACGGAGATTGATTACAGGGCTGCCATGACCTGGTTCGTAAAGGCAACTGAGGCAGGGTATGTCAGGTCATTTTATAACCTGAGCCTGATGTGGAAATATGCCCTCGGTGTCGACCAGAATTATGAGGAAGCATATCATATGCTTAAAAAGGGCGCTGATGCTGGAGAACCATCCTGCCAGTACGGGATTGGTTATATGCATTATAAAGGACTTGGATGCAGCCAGGATTACGGTGTGGCAATGAACTGGTTCCTGAAAGCTGCTGAAGAAGGAAACAGTGCGGCTGCTTATATGATCGGATTGTGTCTGCGTAACGGGTATGGCGTTGAACGGGATACTGCGGCAGCAAGGGAATGGCTTCTTGATTCAGACAGAGCAGGTAATGCCAGAGCTGCTCTTGAGCTGGGGACAGGTGAGCCTGAAAACAGTTTTAACATCTCCGGGAGGATATCAGGGAAGCGATATAGCATCACAAACCCTGAAAAATTCCGGATGGTGGAACACAATGTATTGAAAGATCATCTCCGCGGCCGGTTTGAAGGTCATGCCATTACATATGACTGGAGCGGAGTGTACATAATTGACATATCCCCATTAACCCTGAATCTCTCTTCAGATAATAGTTTCATCACCGGAGAATGGATTGAGGCAGATACCATAAGGGCAGATCTCAGGGCTGTGCTTACGGATACTACACTTGAATTTATTGATTCAGACTATGCAAAACCAAATCATTACAGCCCCGAACCTTTTCCGGCAAGATTCAGAACCGCAGATATCAGCCTGAGCAGTGACGGGTCTTCAGTGTATCTTACCGGAAATCTGCATCTGTACTCGGAGATCACAATGGAACCCCTGCAGCCGGTTTATATATCACTGAAATCAGCGGGTGAGAGTGCCGTTGATCCTCACCTGCCTGTTGAGGAAGGTTCAGGGGTGAGGATGTTCGCTTTCCCGAATCCTTTCACGGGCATGCTCAA
Organism: uncultured Rikenella sp.; assembly: GCA_964627825.1. Taxonomy (GTDB): domain Bacteria; phylum Bacteroidota; class Bacteroidia; order Bacteroidales; family VadinHA17; genus SR-FBR-E99. Next base: position 17,948 of record CAZVLJ010000041.1, read on the forward strand.
TCTGAGCATTGAGATTGATGGGGAAGCGGATGTACACGTTGATATTTTCACAATATCGGGAATACTTATCATGGAGGCAGATTGTGGCAGACTCCCAAAGGGAAAGAATGTTGTATCACTTCCTGCCCCGGCCGCCGCGGGCCTTTATGTAGTCCGGGTAAGATACGGAAACAGGGAAACCTCATTTACCGTTGTAAAGTCATAAACAACCGGACGGATCAGGTCATTGCTCCAATGGCAGTTATTATTGGAGAGTTTCAGCATAATTGTCAACCAGGCTGAAATTCTTAAGGCAGAGTCAGATAAGCAGATAATCAAAGCTTTAGCTTAATCTTAATTCTGGCAAGCAGTGCTGTCAGGCCGGCCATCAGGAGAGCCCAGGCAATTGACCCGATTATGACAACAGCTGGCTCTGACGACTGCTTATATATCAGCACCGGGATAGCTGACATCCAGATTGCATGGTAAAGGATATCAGGTGCGAGGTAGGTGGTCAGCGAGTACTTACCTGCAGACCTGACCATGGCCGCCCATCTTGTCAGACCCCTGACATCTGCAAGCCAGTAGATCAGGGCAAAAACCAAAAAACTGATCCCGCTGCAGACCATACCCCAACTGGGAGTAGCCATAATTTTGGATATGATAAACCATTTCCTGAGGATGAATCCGATGGCAAGGGACAGTATTCCCATGGCAATAAACAAAATGATGGTTCGTTCATGGCCGTAGTCCTTCATTTTGCGTAACAGTACTCCTGCAAGCATGCCGGCAAGCACTATCAGCGGGACATTTCCCTGTATGAGTATTCCCAGTACCGGTTTCAAAGGATCCATGAACCCAAGTACTCCAACCTGGTCGAAGATATTGATGATCAGAAAGAAGACTACAGCAGCAACGTTCCATGATACTGAATCACGAACTGCGAGGTAGATCAGGGAGGCGGCAAGATAGCCCCATCCTATGAGGCCGAGGATGCCCCACCAGCCGGCTATCATCCAGCCCGGGTCTTCTGCGGTGCCGGACCTGAAGATTATTGCCAGGAAGATGAGTGCTGCAATGCCGGCAGCTCTCATTAACAGGAATAACAGGTTGTATCTTCCCCGGGGGTAGTCATTCCATACCAGGAAAACGGAGACATACATGAGCAGTGCCCACAGGTTTTTGTTTATCCCGGTGGTCTCAGGATTGACCCTTCCGGAGTTGAGCATAAGTACACCGATAGTCAGGAGTGACAGGGTCCGGACAGCAATGTGAAGCAATATTTTCGCCCCTGGTTCCCCTTTTTTCATTCTTCCTGATATGGCGAAAGGGATTGCCATTCCCACAATGAACAGGAACCCGGGAAAAACCCAGTCGGCAAGCCCCATACCATCATGGTCCGCCTTCATATGCCCGAGCCACGCTGGAGCTACCTTCATGTTAAGGTCATTGACAAACAGCATCAGCAGGAGGGTAAGGCCCCGCATTATGTCAATGGAGAGGATCCGGCTGACTGACTTCATTGAACATCTGTTTTTCAGATTTCTCAAATATATTCAAAAAACTCCCTGCACCTATGGTAATGATCCCGTCAACAGACTGTTCCCAGTCAGCTTTTCAATGTAATTAACAGTCCCGTCCTCGTTAAAAACAAAGAGCATTCGATTCGCGGCTGAAACTGCAAATATCAGTTCTGTCAGAGGATGAATTGCTATAGCGCTGATTCTGAGATGGTTTTCACTTTTGTCATCAGCCATTTGTATCTTGTTTTCTGATGCGTACCTGGTTACCGATGGAAGATTGAAATTCATTATTGCTTCTCTGTGAGGTGTGCCGGAGCGCACATCATAGCGATAGATCGGATGATTTGTTTTTTCCCCGGAGTCTCTCACGGGTTTGTTTTTTTGGGCGATCAGCAACCTCTGGTTACGCCGGTCGTAACAGAGGCCTTCATACTCTGCTGCAGGAGCTGTGGCCGTGATGATCTGCGTCTGAACATCTGTTGCTCCCGGGTTCAGTATTTCAAATATTACACCATCGCTTCTCAGAACGAAGAAGGAGCTGTCAACACGCGCTATTCCTTCATAATCACCTGCATAGTAAAAAATGAAATGATCCGTAATTTCCCTTTTCTCCAGATCAAAGATAAAGACTATTCCATTCTCATCCTGTACGCAGGCTACAGTAGTTGAATCGATTACGGCAATTCCTGATACTTCAAGAAGAGCCGGAGGCAAGATCATTGTCTTATCAGGGTCGGACCAGTCATATCCAACACAATTAACATTTCTGACGACAGTTGAACGGTTACTTCTGTCAGGCTGATTAATGCAGCAGAACAGGATCATGCATGATAAGAGCAGTAAGAGCGCGGTTTTTTTAGTTCCTGACATCTGGGACCCGGCTATTATGAATATCAAAGTTACGTCACAGAGATGCCAAAGTCAATAAATAGTCAGGATCCTAATGAATCATACAGTAGATAAAAAAGAAACAGACCAAGAATCTGTTTCTTCCGTTTCTGTGCCCGGAGCCGGGATCGAACCGGCACGGCATTACTGCCACTGGTGTTTGAGACCAGCGCGTCTACCAATTCCGCCATCCGGGCATTACCATTCTTGTTTGTTGTTCTTTAGAATATTTTGTTACAATCATTAATCTGTGTATTCATTTCATCCGGATGGCGGAATTGCCTCTCCTGCAATCCGGCTCCTCGCTAAGTCAGCCCACCGGGCTGCCTTTTTACGCTCGGCCCTGCCATCCGGGCAGAATATTGTGCAGGATGCGAAAATAGGATATTTTTTTGAAACACCCGCTATTGCCTGACGACCTCCCCTGCAATCTGGCTGCTCGCTTCGCGACACAGTATGTCGGGATTATCGCTCGCCCCTTTACTGCTTGATTTTCAATATCTCCACCTTTCTGAACTCAACAGGGTGAGATTCGGACTGAAGGGCTATATACCCCTCCTTCAGCGGAGTGCCTGACGGCATGGAAAATCCTTCCGGCAGATCGCCGCCTATCTGAGGCCCTGAATATGTCAGCACGGTGTCTCCATTGACAATATGATGAATAATGCTGTCAGCGTACACTACCAGTTCTGCTGTTACCCACTCATCATCATAAAAGAACTTTGATGAAGATGAAGTACAATGCTCAGTGATCAGGGCATCACCCATGACAATGTGTGTGTGAGGAGTACACACGTTCATGGTGGGTGTTTCATGTTCCGCGGTGCTGCCCAGAAACTGCACCTCAACTGAAACGGGCCAGTCCTGGTTCAGTCCTATTGTTGCCGGATTCTGGCAGTGAAACATGATGCCGCTGTTGCGAAACCCCCACGAGGGACCACCGGGAGCCTGTTCACCGGTGAAACGGTATTCAACCCTCAGCTTATACGTGGAGAATGGCTCCCTGTAATATATGTGCCCGAATTCATATCTAAAGGTGTCATATTCGGAGTATGCGACTTTAATTACTCCGTCTTCAACCCGGAATGTGTTTTTGTAATTTTCACCCAGGGGTGAACCTTTTATTTTTATTACCCAGCCGTCAAGGTTCTGGCCGTTGAAGAGGGGAATCCACGGTTCCTTTGGTTTGGGATCACAGGAGGTGATCATCAGGGTGATAGCGGTCAGAATCAGTAGTTTTTTCATTTTCGTTACAATTCTTAATGGCCTATGGCCAAAATATAATATCGTAAAACTCACATCTACAATGCTTTATGGTCTAGGACCAACGTACAAATGTGGGCTTTGTCCTACAATTCTTAATGGCCTACGGCCAAAATCGACAATCGACAATCGGAAATTCTTCATGTTCTGTTAATTTCACTATTGCCTACTGCCTATTGTCCCGATCTGCCATCCGGCGGATCGAGGATTCTCGGCCCCGGTTTTCGGGGCCGGGACCTAGTGCCTCAATAACAGTCTGCTCAATCCCGGCAGCATCATACCCGCATTCATGCCACAGCTCCTGCTGTGTGCCATGCTCCACGAAATAATCTGGGATGCCCATACGAATCACCTCAACCGGATAACCATTATCAGCAGCAAATTCAAGCACGGCGCTGCCGAAGCCTCCCTTGATCACTCCGTCCTCCACGGTGATGATCTTTGTAAACCGTTTCATGACGCTGTGTAATACATCCTCGTCAAGTGGGTTGACAAAACGCATATCATAGTGAAGCACTGTGATCGCTTTCTTACGCAGCTCTTCAGCTGCCTCTACGACAAAATTACCAGGGTGGCCCAGGCTCAGTACAGCTATGTCATTGCCCTCGCTGATGAGCCGTGCATTGCCCACAGGGATCTCCTCAAACAACTGCTGCCAGTTGCATATCACACCTGTCCCGCGAGGATACCTTATGCTGAAGGGTCCCTTAATCTTTTCCAGTTGTGCGGTGTACATCAGGTTGCGCAGTTCCACCTCATCCATGGGGGCAGCGGTGATCATGCCGGGTATGTTACGCATAAAGGCAATATCAAAAAAACCGTGGTGCGTTGCCCCGTCGGCACCTACCAGTCCGCCGCGGTCCATGCAGAATACCACCTTGAGGCCCTGAATGGCCACGTCATGAATGACCTGGTCATAGGCGCGCTGCATGAATGATGAGTATATGTTGCAGAAGGGCAACATACCGTTTGCTGCCAGTCCTGCCGAGAAGGTGACAGCATGCTGCTCACATATGCCAACGTCAAATGCCCTGCCTGGCATCTCTTTCATCATGATGTTGAGTGAGCATCCGGTGGGCATGGCAGGGGTTATGCCCATTATTTTGTCGTTCTGTCGTGCCAGTTCCAGCAGTGTCTGACCGAACACTTCCTGATAAAGGGCATGTCTGGGACACTCTGCCGGCTTTATCAGTTCACCGGTGCATTTGTCAAACCTGCCCGGAGCATGAAATATAGTCTGGAGTTCCTCAGCTTTCGGGAATCCCTTGCCCTTTACTGTAACACAGTGAAGCAGCTTCGGACCGGGGATTGTCTTAAGATCTTCAAGTATACGCGTAAGGTGCAGTACATCATGGCCGTCGATAGGCCCAAAATACCTGAAGTTCAATGCTTCGAACAGATTGCTCTGTTCAAGCACCGTACCCTTGATACCGCTTTCCAGCTGGGCTGCCAGGATCCTGGCCCTTGTACCCACCTTCTTGTATCTGCCCAGCAGCCGCCATACCTTATCCTTGAACCTGTTATATGTCTTGCTGGTGGTTATGTCAAGAAGATATTCCTTAAGGGCTCCAACGCTGGCGTCAATGGAGATATTATTATCATTGAGTATGACCAGCAGATCAGCTTTCTGGTTACCGGCATTGTTGAGGCCTTCAAAAGCCAGACCTGCCTGCAGGGCACCGTCGCCTATCACTGCCACTACTTTCCTTTTTTCTCCTTTAGTCTGGGCTGCTACAGCCATCCCCAGGGCTGCTGAGATGGAGGTTGAAGAGTGTCCTACCCCGAAGGCATCATATTCACTCTCTGCCATTCTGGGGAAGCCGCTGACACCTTTGTATTTACGGTTGGTATGAAACTGTGCTTTCCTGCCAGTGAGTATCTTGTGACCATAGGCCTGATGACCCACATCCCAGACTATTTTGTCATAGGGTGTGTTATAGACGTAATGCAGTGCTACTGTCAACTCCACCACCCCGAGGCTTGCCCCGAAATGGCCCGGGTTGCTGCTGACCTCATCAATGATATGCTGGCGGAGCTCATCACTGAGCCTGACCAGCTCCAGCCTGTCAAGTTTCCTGAGGTCTTCAGGGGTATTAATCTTATCTAACAGTCGTTCTGATGACATTGATTCAGGTTGTCAGATGCCGGGGCAAAGATACTTATAATTTAATTTTTGCCGAATCATGCCGGAATGATGTCAATCAGATATCCGTATCAGCCTATGTCGGTAAAAATCTTTCATTGTTGATTAATCATCCGGCAGCACTAGTGGGCACTTAAAACCCACTGATTATTAACTGGTTATCTTTAAGTTCTTTGACATTATTGTAATCGCATCTCGTAAGTATCTCTTTTATAGGAGCTTTGTCCAGTAATGAGATACTGAGGATCTGTAAGATTTCGTAGATTGAACGCCCAACTTTCAATTTGTAACCAACTTGTGCGACCAGGCAGTAAGCAATGATGGCACAGTACATCTGGATCTTGACAGCATTGAGAGTAACTCCCCAGAAGGATTTGATCTTGAGGTGTTGCTTCATCCATTTAAAGAACAGCTCTACTTCCCATCTTTTCTTATAAAGGAACGCAATCTCAGTGGCCTTCAGGTCCATGTTGTTGGTCAGGAAAACAAGGTCCAATTCATGCTCGGCATCATAATACTTTATTCGTCGTAATTTTTCAGGGTATTCGGTTCTTGATTTCGGACTCAGTAACCTTCCGACCTGATCATGGATAACACCTTTTGTTTTGTCTACTGCCCTCGAGTACATTCTGTGGAACTGTAGATTTTCCTTGGCTCTTATCACGAAGAAGGACTCGTTAGCATGTATCCTGTGTAATCTATTAAAGTCGGTGTATGCTTTGTCAGCAACATAAAAGCTCCCTTTTTCATAAGGAATGAGATCCATTATGTTGACATCGTGAACCCTGGCTGTCGTGATGTGGATAAAACTGGGAATGGAAGTTTTAATATCAAATAGAGTATGGAGTTTTATCCCTCCCTTATGCTTTCTGAACTCAGCCCACCAGAAGACGCTTAAACAAAGGTCTATTGTTGTAGAGTCCAGCGCATAAACGTTGCCATCAATCTCTATCTCAAAATCATTCCTGTAACAGCTTCTGCGTGCTTCTGTAATCAGCACATAGGCAAACTCTTCAAAAATCTTACAGTTTCTATTCTCGTTTGCCGTACCAAGATTTCTGCGTGAGACAGTCGGACCAAAACCCAGATGATAGTACTTTGACTGGTGTGCTTCAAGGCTAAGCATCAAATCTCTCATGCTGTCTCTTGCTGTCAGTTGGCCAAACACCATACAGAGCATCTGATTCCAGCATGTAAATGACCTTACTCGTTTATTACCTTCATACTTGTCGACAATTCGATCAAATACCCTGCGAGGTAAAAAATCTGTAAGTTGAGCGAAGATGTACTTGCCTTGATTCATGGATTGATGCTTTTCTCAAAGCAAAAATCCAACATTTCGTTTCAAATCGTCACGCTCGAAAAAAATGCTGCGGATGCGATTATTTCATAATTTCAAAGAACAGTTTAATTTATCTAATGCCCATTAGTGAATTCCAAATATTCATCCTCGCTCATCTTAAGGTACTTCTTTACTGTTCTTCTGT
>CAZVLJ010000042.1:0-25048 GCA_964627825.1 uncultured Rikenella sp.
ACAAATCCGATTGGAATGCCTAAATTGTAAGTTTATGAATTAATCAGGCTAGAAAGGCCAGAAATTATTATCGTACCAGACCTGTTCCCTCAGTTCCTTATCGATCCTCGCCAGCCACTGGTGGTGTCCCCTTTCCCAGTCAGCCAGCATGCTGTAAAGTGCTTTCTCATTCTCGTCAGTGGCTGCCTCCGCTCGCGATGAGTAGAGCTCAACGGCCTTTGATTCAAAATCCATTGCAGCACTGATGGCAGCGGCTTCAAATCCTGCAGCACTGATCTGACCCTTCATCTCTTCGGAGAGGACCTGGGCAGCAACCTCATCATCCGGCCGGCCTGTATGTGATTCCAAATTCATAAAGGAGTGATGCTTCTGATAGTGTCTGAACTGATCTGACAGGAAGCGAATGTGCTCCTGCTCCTCGTTCGCAATGATTGTAAATATCCTCCTCACAGCACCGCAGCCGGTCTGGGCAGCAACGCTGGTATAGAATGCCCTGCCCCGGTGTTCAAGCAGGATAGCTTCCTTCAGAATGTCAGTGGTAGTTTTTGTATCCATAGCTGTTGATTTATTCAGGCATATTCACGAAGATAACATTTTTACAATTCTGTATCGTCTACGACGAATTTAATGGTATTTCATAGCCATATACAATTCTGTATCGTCTACGACTAAAATCGACAATCACAAATCGCAAATCGCAAATCCTAAAACGTCTGCATCTCATACAGTTTCCTGTAAATCCCCGAGGGTTTCCTGATAAGCTCATCATGGGTTCCCTGTTCCTCAATGCGGCCTTCCTCCACAACCACTATCAGGTCAGCATGCTGTATTGTGGAGAGTCTGTGGGCTATGACTACCGATGTGCGGTTCTCCATCAGCTTCAGCATGGCGTCCTGAACAAGCCGTTCCGACTCGGTATCGAGAGCCGAAGTAGCCTCATCAAGGATCAGTACAGGGGGATTGGCCATGATGGCCCGTGCAATGCTTATCCTCTGCCTCTGTCCTCCGCTGAGCTTGTTGCCGCCCTCACCCACGGTATTCTGGTACCCTTGCGGCGTCTCCGCAATGAACTCATGCGCATTGGCTATGGTTGCCGCCCTGACCACGCTATCCATACCTGCATCGCCGTCAAGGGCAAAGGAGATATTATTATAAAAGGAATCATTGAAGAGTATGGCTTGCTGGCTCACAATGCCCATCAGGTGCCGCAGGTCTTTGATATTAACGTCACGCAGGTCAACTCCGTCGATATAAACTGCCCCCCTGTCGGGGTCAATGAACCGGGGTATCAGGTCTACAAGGGTCGACTTCCCTCCGCCGGAGCGGCCCACCACCGCCACCGTCTGTCCCTTTCTGATTGTGAGCGAGATATCCCTCAGCACCGGCTCATGGTTATACGCGAACCACACGTTCCTGAACTCAATGCTCTCACTGAATCCGGTGATCCTGATGGCATCAGGTTTCTCGGTGATTGTCTCCCCTGCATTCATCACCTCATTGATTCGATCTATTGAGGCCATCCCCTTCTGGATACTGAACCATGCACTGGAGATAGCTTTAGCAGGCTGGATGATCTGGGAGAATACAACCACGAAGGCTATCAGCCTGTCGGGTGACATGTTGCCGGTCCCCTTCAGTGCAAGGTAACCTCCGTAATAAATAACAATAAGCAGCACTATGGTGGAGAGGAACTCGCTGACAGGGTGTGCAAGATAGGCTTTCCTTGCTACCCGCCTGAATGTCTTAGTGAACTTCTCGTTGGCAAGACCAAACTGGCGTGTCATCTTTTCCTCAGCATTGAATCCCTTTATTATACGCAGTCCTGTGAGTGTCTCCTCCAGCACTGACAGCAATCTTCCCAGTGCCTGTTGCCCAATGAATGATGCGCTCTTGAGGCTGCGGCTTATACGCGCAATTGCCCACCCGCTGAGAGGGAGCATGAGCAATGCGAAGAGAGTCAGCTGGGGACTGGTGACAATGAGATAGGTAACAAAGATGATGATTGTAAAAGGATCACGGAAGAGCATAGAGAGCGATGACATCACTGACACCTCTATCTCCTGGACATCGTTTGACACCCTGGTCATCAGATCACCCTTGCGTGCTTCGGAGAAGTATGAGAGCGGCAGTTTCAATATTTTGTTATAGACGCGGTTCCTGACGTCCCTGACGGTACCTGCCCGCAGGCTGGCCATGCAGTTGTTGGCCAGGAATATCAGCATGTTCTTGATGAAGCTGGCTGCAGCAAAGACAACAACCACCACAAGGAGGGTTCTCATCTCGCCATATCGCTCTATGGATGAAGAGAAGTACCAGTTTGCCCAGTCCTTTATATATGATGCAGAGAAGGTAAAAGACCCCGGGTCAGGAACGGCATCCACCCTGTTGAACAGTATCTGAAGGAACGGGACTATCAATGTATATGTGAAGAGGGCGAAGAATGCACTGAGGATGTTAAACCCCATATTCTGCACGGCTAGCCATTTATATGGCCTGAGGTATTGCAGCAGGATCCTGATACTCTTCATTTCGGGTCAGAAACCGGTGTAATTGAACGGTGTGACAGCCTTCATCTCCTCCTTTACGGTATCACTGACATCAAGGGTATCAATGAATCTCCTGATTGTCTCTCCGGTGATCTTCTCGTTGGTCCTTGTCAGCTCCATGAGCGTCTCATAAGGATGTGGATAGCCTTCGCGGCGCAGAATGGTCTGCAGTGCCTCGGCAACCACAACCCAGTTCTCTTCCAGGTCACTGCTAATCTTTTCGTGATTGACTATCAGCTTTGATAGTCCTTTCTTAACCGACTTCCATGCTATCAGTGAGTGAGCCATGGCAGCGCCGGTATTCCTTATGACCGTAGAGTCTGTCAGGTCACGCTGTAACCGTGATACCGGCAGCTTGGCCGCGAGGTGCGTCAGGAGAGCATTAGCAACCCCCAGATTGCCCTCCGCGTTCTCAAAGTCTATCGGGTTTACCTTGTGAGGCATGGCTGACGAGCCCACCTCGCCCCTGACGATGGTCTGCTTGAAGTAATCAAGTGAGATATAGCTCCACATGTCCCTGCAGAGGTCAGTAAGAATTGTATTGATGCGGCAGATACAGTTGAAGAGTGCTGCCAGCCCGTCATAGTGTTCTATCTGGGTTGTGGTCTGCTGTCTCTCCAGGCCCAGCTGTTCACTGAGAAATTTATCCGCGAACTCAGGCCAGTTTATCTCCGGGTAAGCCACCCTGTGAGCGTTGAAGTTTCCCGTGGCGCCCCCAAACTTACCGCTGTATCTCATCCGGGCAAGTGTCAGAAGCTGATTGTCAATCCTTTCTACAAAGACCGCCATCTCCTTGCCAAGCCTTGTAGGGGTAGCAGGCTGGCCATGGGTACGTGCCAGCATGGGTATATCAGCCCATTCTGCGGCCATGGCTTCAAGCGCATCGCGAAGAGTAACCAGCATGGGATTGAGCACCTCCCTGACCGAATCACGTACAGCCATAGGCATGGCAGTATTATTAATATCCTGTGAGGTCAGACCGAAATGCACGAACTCCGACCACCGTTCGAGATCCATGGCGGCCACCTTCTCCTTGACGAAATACTCCACCGCCTTCACATCATGGTTGGTGACGCTCTCTTTTTGCTTGATATATTCAGCGTCAGCTGGTGAAAAGGAGCAGCACAGTGCACGCAGTTCCCTCTCCCCCTCGGCGGGGAATCCTTCAAACTGTGGCAGCTGTGCCATTGACAGCGCAACGAAGTATTCTGTCTCCACCATCACGCGATAGCGCATCAGCCCGAACTCCGAAAAGAAGGGTATCAGCTCCCTGACCCTCTCCCCGTAGCGGCCATCGACCGGTGAAATTGCCATTAAACGGTCCATTTTGTCCCTTTCCTCACCGCGGTTTTACCTGTGAATCAAAAATCAAAAATAGTATTTTGTACTGGTCTAAAAAAATTGAACCTTTGCATTTATTCGGGGAATGAAATATTGAGATGGAAAAGATAAGGGTTTCTGCAGTCAAGTATATCAACAGCTATCCATTTATGATAGGTCTTCGCGACAGTGAGGTGGCCGGCATGATTGACCTTGACGTATGCCATCCCTCTGAATGTGCAGATAGGCTTATTGCAGGAATGAGTGACCTGGGGCTTATCCCTGTGGCAATGATTGCTGCCATGGATGAGTATCATCTCGTGGGCGAATACTGTCTGAGCACCAACGGCGAGGTTCGTACGGTTCTGCTTGTAAGCAACACATCGTTTGAGGAGATCAGCACAATCTATCTCGATTACCGGTCGCGCAGTTCAGTGTCTCTGTGCCGCATCCTGGCAGCGAAGGCATGGAAGCGGGAATACACGTGGCTCCCGGCACCCGAGGAGTTTGATATCACCGCCATGCATCACGGCGAGGCTGCCGTAATGATAGGTGACCGCTGTTTTGAATTTGCCCGCCATTTCAGATACCGTCTTGACCTGGGGCTGGAGTGGAAGAAGTTCACCGGTCTGCCCTTTGTCTTTGCCTGCTGGGTCTCTGCCAGGCAGTTGCCGGAGCAGTTCACCACCCTCTTTAACAAAGCTCTGGGCGAAGGGCTGGCAAGGAGGAACGAGTCAGTGACCCTGCTGAAAGAGGGCACGGTGGCTACTCCCGAAGAGGTCATATTCTATCTTAACCATAATATGGACTACCGGCTGGATGACAGAAAGCGGGAAGCCCTTGCACGGTTCATTGATTACATTAAGGAACTAAAGATAATCCCATGAAAAGACCAATTGTCAGACTATGCGTACTGCTTGCCATAGTTGCGGCAGCCATGATGTCATCATTGCCGGGCTATGCTGCAACCCAGACCGGGCCGGACACCACAGCCGTGGTATACAAATGTGACATTAAAAAGAATATTGCCGCACCTCTCTGGCGCAGCGTGAAGAAGAGTTTTGCGGAGGCTGACTCAAATGATGCCGACTTCATGTTGATACACATAAACACCTACGGCGGGCAGGTTGACATAGCAGACTCCATGCGAACACTTATTCTCAACTATGACATACCTGTACTGGTCTTCATAGATAACCAGGCCATCTCGGCGGGTGCCCTGATAGCCATCTCGGCTGACAGCATATATATGCGCTCCGGGGCAAGCATTGGTGCCGCAACCGTGGTTGACCAGACCGGCCAGAAGATGCCTGATAAGTACCAGTCGTTCATGCGGGGCATGATGAGAGCCACCGCCGAGGCCCATGGTAAGAAGCCCGTGGTGGAGAACGGTGACACCACATGGGTCTGGCACCGTGACCCCGAGATAGCCCAGGCAATGGTTGACCCCTCAATAGTGCTCAAGGGAATAGTAGATACCGGTCAGGTACTGACGCTGACAGCACTGGAGGCTATTGAATACGGTTTCTGCGAGGGCCAGGCTGAGACGGTGGATGAGGTCATGGAAAGCGCAGGCATAAAAGAATATGTATTCAAAGAACTGAAGCTGACATTGGTTGACAGGATCATCATGCTGCTGGTCAATCCGGTGGTCTCAGGCCTGCTGGTCATGCTGATCATAGGAGGTATCTATTTCGAACTGCAGAGCCCCGGCGTGGGTTTCCCGCTGGCAGCAGCCATCTTCGCTGCTGTCCTCTATTTTGCCCCTCTCTATCTTGAAGGCATTGCAGCCAACTGGCACTTCGTAATCTTTATCGCGGGAATAATCCTTCTGCTGGTGGAGATCTTCGCCGTGCCAGGGTTCGGGGTGACAGGCGTTCTGGGGGTAATAGGAATAGTTACCGGGCTGGCACTGGTCATGATTGACAAAATAGTCTTCAGGTTCGGTCCCTCCGTTGACGGTGTCAGGGAGATTGTCGGAGCCTTTGCCATTGTCTTTTTTGCCGCTGTGCTGGCTTTCATTCTCTCGCTATGGCTGTCGCGTAAACTCTTTGCCCCCAACAGGCTCTTCGGAAGCCTGGCGCTTGAGACCTCAGTTAATCAGGCTGATGGATTTGTCAGCTTTGATACCGGCAGACTGCAGTCGGTGGTGGGACAGAGAGGTACGGCACACACCGTGCTGCGTCCGTCAGGAAAGGTTATGATAGGTGACGAGGTCTACCCCGCCGTGGCGGAGACAGGCTTCATTGCCAGAGGTGCCATGATTGTGGTGAGAAGGGAAGAGCAGGGACAGCTGTACGTGGTGGCTGTGGAGTCGGAATAAGAGTTGCTGATCTCGTGTCAGATTGCGTAACTGTCACTTTTAGTTGAGCTGGTGAAGATGAGAATAAGAGAGTACAGGAAGGGTGATTTTCCCGGCATTATGGATGTATGGAGTGCCACAGGGCTGAGCAGGCCTGAGAGAGGCGATGATGAAGATACCGTAGAACGAAGCATAGCCATGGGAGGAGCAATGCTGGTGATCTGCGGGCAAGAGGGGGACGTGGAAAAGATAACAGGCACCTCATGGCTCACCTTTGACGGGCGACGGCTCTACCTGCACCACTTCGGGATAATACCGGAACATCAGGGAAAGGGTCTCGCGGTCAGCCTTCTCCGCGAATCGCTTCGCCTGGCTAAAGAAAAGGGATACCAGATCAAGCTTGAGGTACACAAAACCAACCAGACGGCCATCAGACTCTACAAAAAGGCAGGTTTTGAGTACCTTGGCGATTACGACGTATATATTATTCGCAAGATACAATCTCTTGAATTTTAAAATGTTAAAATAGCTTTAAAGCCCTGTTTAAATTTCTCCCCGCAACTTATTTTTAGTATATTTGAACAAAACCTATCCATTATAAATCATGGCACGAACACTGACATTTTCACAGTTGAGAAAGATCAAGGACCGGCTTCCTGACGGGAGCATAAGAAAGATAGCTGACAAGCTTGACATGGAGGAGGAGACGGTCAGGAACTATTTCGGAGGCTGGAACTTTGATCGCGGGCAGAGTGCCGGGATCCACATAGAAAAAGGACCCGAAGGGGGCATAGTCACTATAGAAGACACTACAATTCTTGATCTTGCAGAGAGTATGCTTGCCCGGTAATTCTTACATTCACAGGGAACCAAAAAAGCAAAAGTTCCTACTTTTGCTTTTTTGTTTTCAGACATGGCCCATCGGTTCATTACGCAGGCGGAGCAAAAGTACAAAGAGCTTCTCACGGGTGAATGCCAACGCATCTTCTCGGGAGTGGTTATGTCCTCACATGATCACCTGCATCATGAGCGGGTGTGGGCAAATGCTGCACTCCTTCTCGGGCGGCTTTACGAGGCCGGATTGGTGAACAATCCGGTGCTGGCAGAGAAAGCCATTATTGCAGCTTTCTTTCATGACACCGGCCTGACCGTCAATCCCGGCCCCGATCACGGCAGGCAGAGCAGGCAATTCTGCAGCGCCTTCCTTCAGGCTGCAGGTATCACAGGACCTGACTGCCAGGAGATACTATATGCCGTTGAGATGCATGACAACAAGGAGTACCCCGGGCACTCTGATCCGGCTTCACTGGCAGCTATCCTCTCCGTTGCTGATGACATGGATGCCTTCGGCCAGGCAGGAATTGCCAGGTATGAGGAGATCTATTCCATGAGAGGCATTCCGGCCGGTGAGATGCCTGGCATGATCATCCCCAACGTACGATCACGCTTCAGGCATCTTGAATCAACTTACAGTATGTTCCCTGACCTCGTGGAAGAGATGCGGGCAGGGGCTGAGACAGTTATCAACCATTTTAACAATAAAACCAGATGAAAAGAGAACTTATCACCCTCCTGTTATCAATCATACTGACAGCCTTACTGGCTGCGCAGCAGCACACTGAACAACCGCAACTGAGATATGACCTTAACCAAAGCCTGACCTGGGATGAGGCAATAGCCTTCTACCATGACCTTGACGAGAGATACGGTGAAGCTACGCTGCTGGAGATGGGCATGACCGATGCAGGCCGTCCGCTGCATCTTTTCATCATCTCAGAGGATGGTGAGAGTGACCCTGAGGCTATGCACAGAAAGGGTAAAACCATTGTGCTCATCAACAACGGCATACACCCCGGCGAGCCCGAAGGCATTGACGCCAGCGCCCGCTTTGCGGCAGACCTGCTCGCCAACAAAAACAGGATGAAAAAATATCTTCGCAACTGCTCTGTGGCTATTATTCCTGTTTATAATATCGGCGGCGCTCTGACGCGAAGCCGCTATTGGCGCATTAACCAGAACGGGCCTGAGGAAAAGGGCGCAAGGCGAAACACACGTTTCCTCGACCTGAACCGCGACTTTGTCAAGCAGGACTCACGTGATGCCAGAGCCTTCGCGGAGATATACCGTTTCCTTGACCCCGATGTCTTCCTGGACACGCACACTACAAACGGCTCTGATCACCAGTTCACGGTGACACTGATAGCCACACAGCCTGAGAAGATGCACCCGGAGATGGAGCAATTCTTCCGGGAGAAGATGCTTAAAGAGCTTTACGGCAGAATGAAAGAAGAGCATAACAATGAGATGGTACCCTATGTCCAGTATACCGAGAGAGGTGAGATAAAGGCAATCATCGGCTTCGAAGAGGAGGCATACTATTCAACAGGTTACTCAGCTCTCTTCAACTCCTTCGGGTTCATGACCGAAACGCTGGTCTATAAACCATACCCCGGGAGAGTGATGGGAACATACCAGTTCATCACTGAGCTGGTAAGATTTGCATCACTGAATAACAAGGAGATACTCCGGCATCGCTCCGAAGCCAATCGCCACACACTGGAGGTAAAAGAGTTTGTCCTTGACTGGGAGCAGGACTCCACACGATGGGACCTGATAGAATATCACGGCTACAGGTACGAGGAGAGAACTACGCCCATAACAGGAAGGAGATCGGGCTTCTACAATCATGATAAGCCTTATTCAGACACAATCAGGTACTATAACTATTTTAACCCCTCTCTCACCGTCACTATACCGGAAGCCTATATCGTTCCCTTCGCATGGGAGGAAGTAATTGAGCGCCTGGTTATCAACGGCGTGGAGATGATGCAGTTACAGAATGACACAACCCTCACGGTGGAGACATATTACATTGACAGTTACGAGCCGGCACGCAGGGCCACCCAGGGGCACTATTTCAACAGCAAGGTTAAAATGAGGACGGTCACGCAGGAGGTTGATTTCTTCAGGGGCGATTATGTGGTACCCGTTAACCAGAGATCGAAAAAGTATATAGTGACCATGCTCGAGCCGCAGAGTGCTTCAGGATTCTTTGCGTGGAACTTTTTCGACTCATTTCTTGAGGGGCAGGACTGGTATTCCGCATGGGGTTTTGAGAGTCACCTGAAGGAGCTGCTTGACAGTGACCCGGAGCTTCGTGAGGCTTTTGAAAAGGCCAAACAGGAAGATGCAAATGTAGCCTCTGACCCTGTTGCTCAGTTGCAATGGCTCTACCAGAACACACCTCTATCTGAACTGGAAAAGAGAACCAGGCTCTACCCTGTCGGCAGGTTGATGAACGCCGGGCAACTGTTGAACACTGGTAAATAGATTTGCATGGAAGACAACAGGCTGAGCCAGGTCAATGTCAGTGAAGAATTCAGAAGGTTTATGCACATATTGATTGACCTGCTTGCCGATGATCTCAGGGAGACGACCTCTCACAGTGACATGCCGGTTCTGTATTACAGTTGCCCTGATAACCCTGTCAGCGGGGGTGATCAGGCTGACTATCTGACGTAGAAGTTGAGCACTGTCTCCCCTGCCAGCCGGGCAACCAGGTTGTCTCCCCTCTTCACGGGACCCACACCTGACGGTGTACCTGTGAAGATGAGGTCTCCGGTTTTGAGGGTATAAAATTTTGAGACATATTCAATGATGTCAGCGAAACTGAAGATCAGATCCGAAGTGTTCCCCTCCTGTCTCGTCTCACCGTTAACCTCAAGTGAGAAGCTGATATCTGAATGATTCCCGAAACTGTCTGCCGGAATAAATGACCCTATGGGCGCCGAACCGTCAAAGGTCTTGGATAGCTCCCATGGATGACCTGCCTGTGAGAACCGGTGCTGCAGGTCACGAGCTGTGAAATCTATACCCACCGTCAATGCATCATAGTACCGGTGGGCATATTTGGCTGCAATGCCTTTGCCAAGTTTTGAAATACGCAGGACCATCTCAGCCTCGTACTGCATATTGGTGGAAAAATCGGGGATAAAGAAGGGTTTGTTCTTCTTGAGCAGGGCCGAATCAGGCTTCAGGAAGATCATCGGCTCAGGGGGCAGCGGACGGCCCATCTCCGCCGCATGCTTGCGGTAATTCAGGCCAACACAGATAATTTTCATAGATAGGTTTTATTGGAACAGGCAGGTGTAACTTAAGCTGCCTCTGAACCATTCAACGAGGTAAGATAAACCACACCACAGGATCTCCTTCTCAGGCTTTGCCAAATGAGCGCAGTTTGATGGCGGTGATAACCTGCTTGGTGTTCTGGGGAAAGTCGCCGTTCATCATCCATGAGTAGTATGACGGTTCTTCCCTGAACACCATCTCCACGGGCTTGCCCTTGTGCTTGCCGAAGTTGAACACCTCCTCACCCTGCTCGTTGAAGATTATTCGTCCGGCCAGGTCAGCGTTATTGTTAAAGGTGCTGTAGGCTGAGAGCTTGTCAATGTCGTTCTCCAGGTCAGGGTACCTGTCAAGCTGTGCCTTGAGTATCTCATACGTAGCAGCAGTATCAGCCTGTGCACTGTGAGCATTCTCCAGCTCCCTGTCACAGTAGAACTTATAGGCTGCGCTGAGTGTTCTCTGCTCCTTCTTATGGAAGATTACCTGCACGTCAACATACCTGTGACGGGCAGGATTGAAATCTACATTAACCCTGAGGAACTCCTCGCAAAGGATGGGGATGTCAAACTTCATGGAATTGAATCCGGCAAGATCACATCCCTCCACGAACGAGGCTATTCTCTTGGCCACCTCCCCGAACTGAGGTTCACCGGCCACATCGGCATCAGTAATGCCGTGTATGCGCGTTGCCTCCGGAGATATGGGCATGCCCGGATTGATCCTGAGTGTCAGCCACTCTTCGCCGCCTCCGGGGGCAACTTTTAGTGCAGAAAACTCTACAATACGGTCAGTAGCTATATTTACCCCAGTGGTCTCCAGATCAAGGATGACCAGGGGCTTTTTTAGGTTAAGTTCCATGTCTGTTTTTTTCTCAGGCGTTGATCATCATAGGCATGAGGAGCATCAGGAGATCCTCATCCTCATTGGATGTCTCGGCGGGGAGGAAGAGCCCTGCCCTTGTCGGGTCTGCCAGCTCAATGATAACGTCCTGTGATCCGATATTAGAAAGTATCTCAATAAGAAATACTGATTTGAATCCTATCTCCATATCGTCACCCTCATAGAGACACGAATGGCGCTCATAGGCTGAGATTGAGAAGTCTACATCCTGTGCCGAAACCGTAATCTGGTTCGGCGTGAACTGAAGCTTCACGAGGTTACTTGCCTGGTTTGAGAAGACTGAGACTCTGCGAAGGATATTATAGAACTCGAGTCTGTCAATCCGCACCTTTCTTGGGTTATTTTTCGGTATGACAGAGTTGTAGTTCGGGTAGTTACCCTCAACAAGCCGGCATACTACCTTATAGTCAGAGAGGTTAAAGAAGGCGTTTCGGTCATCAAATTCCACGGATACCACGCCCTCCTCTTTGGGAAGGATATTCCTGAGAAGCGAAGCAGGTTTCTTTGGAAGGATAAATGAGGCATTGTCATCAGCCCTGGCGTCACTTCTCTGATATCTCACGAGCTTATGCGCATCGGAGGCAACAAAGGTAAGGCCGGTGGTTGCTGCCTCAACCAGTATGCCACCCATTACAGGACGGAGCTCATCGTCTGCCGTTGCAAAGAGAGTTCGTGAAATACCTGCCAGCAGCACCTCGGCAGGGAGTGTGAAGCTGAAGCGCTTCTCAGTCTTTATAACAGGCAGCACGGGAAAATCGATGCCGTTCTGGCCCACTATGCTGAACCGGCCGTTCTCCGAGTTGATGACTGCAGCCAGTGTATCAGGATTGATATCAAAGGTCAGGGGCTGCTCGGAAAATTCCTTGAGAGTATCAAGCAGTATTCTTGCAGGCAGCGCTACCGTCCCGCTTCCCGTAATATTATCAAGGTGCATGCGTGTAATGAGAGTCGACTCCAGGTCTGAAGCCGTGATCTCTACATCATTACCACTGATATTGAATAGAAAATTATCAAGGATGGGAAGGGTGTTCTTTGAACTGATTACCCTGCTTATGGCCTGAAGGTGTCCCAGGAGTTCTGTACTTGATACAACAAATTTCATATTGTCATCCATTTAAGTTTTCTGAAAAATGTTACCGGAATGCCGGTAACTAACTGATTATAAGACTCGTCTGCTTTAAGAACCTGTTTATCAATATTACAAAAAAATATCTTACCCTCAAACAAATTTATTTAACCGAAAGATAACGCCTGCGTCTCAGGATGTTATAGGCCAATCCGGCAAGGATAATGATTATTACCGGCACCAGCGTGTTCACCGCCTGCCAGAGGCCTCTCTCCTGCTTTATCCTCTCCTGGTCAAGCAATCGTGGCTTCAGCTCCCTTGACCGCATCTCTATTAGCCCATTGTCATTGACCAGGTAGTTGACGCAGTTAACCAGGAAGTCTTTGTTCCCGAAGGTCTGCAATGTGTACCTGTCGAGTCCCAGGGTGAGCGGTTCGGGGGCACCTCCTGACCATGACACTTCGTTCCTGATGATATCTCCATCAGCAATCACAATCATCTTCGTGGGTTTGCTTTGGGTGGCGGCCTCCAGTCCTTCTTCACCCATGATGCTGGCCACCATCCGGTTGGCGAATGCAGAGCGGAAGGTTCCTTCGAGAAGCACAGCCACAGGCAGGGGGCCGGCATTGAACATTGCATCGGGTATCATCTCCGCAGCCTCCTCCAGTGAGATGAGCACAGGAGGCATCACTGTACGGGCTTCAGGTGATGTAGTCAGCAGGATGCTCTTTTTTATTCCCGGATCGCGGCCCACTGTATCAACCGTACCGGCGAACTCAGATTTCACCCTGTTGAGGTTACGGGTTACGGGATGCTGCTGCGAGGGACGCAACAGAGGGTAATACAACCATGGCGTCGGCACAAATTGCGAATCTCCACCCGGGTTTGACACCTTCAGGGGTATCAGCATACAGTCGGCATCCTGTATTATAACGGGATTGATCCTGACGCCGTACCTGAAGAGCATATCGCTGATGGTCAGCGGCTCATATAGCGCCACAGTTGCTCCGGCAGTAAGGCTGTCAGCGTTTACCGTCACCTCCTCGGCCAGCCACAGAACCCTGCCGCCATTCATAATATACTGGTCAACTATGAACTTGTCTTTCTCATCCATCTCCTTCCGGGGAGCTGCAATGATGATAGCGGCGTACCTGTCTATTATACCTCTCCTGCCTCCTATCACACCCCTGTCAATATTGTAGAACTTAGCCAGCTCCAGGGTGAGATCCGCAACCTGGATCTCATCCAGTTCACCGTGTCCCTCAATGAAAGCCACTGTATGGACCGTATCGGCTGTTGCAGTGGCAATAGCCCGTATAATCTCGTACTCGAGTCCTTCCGTTGAGTGCAGCAGGTTGGTCTCAGGCGGCAGGATGGGATTGTTCCTGAGGAAGTTTACCGGAATAACCGTTTCGCCGCTGGCGACCGTCAGCGAGGGAAAAATCCTTTTCTGCGTTCTCCCTCCTTCGCCATCTGAGGCCATGACATTGACCGGATTCAGGCCGCGGTTCATCAGGTCACTGTGGAAGCGGTCGCGTTCAGACCTGTCAGGTGATCCGGAAGGATTGACAAAATCATATTTTATCTTCCTGCCTGATGTGATGCGGAACTCGTCGAGGTACTGCTCCACGCTTCGTTTGAGCTTCCTGAAGGCAACGGGCAGTTCTCCGTCAAGATAAACATTCACCGTGACATCGCTTTTCAGCTCTTTCAGTATCTCTTTTGTCGGTTCTGCAAGGGTGAAGCGTCTGTCTTCAGTCAGGTCAACGCGGATATTTATCAGTGACAGGAAGATGCAGGCAGCGCCCGTGGCAGCGGTGATCAGCACAGCTTTGGTCCATTTGCTGCGGCGGAGCATGATCCTCGCTGCTTCACAGAATAGTACCGCAACAAAAATAAAGTAGGCAATATCTCTCATGTCAAGCACGCCCCTGCTTATCGACCTGTAGTGTTCATTAATGCCCATGGCGGCTACCTCTTCACCTGCAGCTGACAGGCCGGGCAGCAGGGAGAGGGAATCAAAGCCTCTGAACATAATGAATGAGAGCACGGCGGCAATGATGAAGGCAATGACCTGGTTTGAGGTCAGTGATGAGGCGAACAGGCCTATTGCTGAGTAGACTGCAGCCAGCATCAGGAGTCCGATGAACGAACCGGCTGTTCCTCCCCTGTCAAGGTTACCCGGAGTTTCTCCCAGTATCCAGACAGAGATGACGAAGATGATAGCGGGAAGCAATGCCATGAGTACAAGAAAGAGCGAGGCAAGGAACTTGCCATAGATCACGGCGCCGTCAGTGACGGGCCTTGACCATAGCAGTTCAATCGTTCCTGCCTTTTTCTCCTCGGAGAACAGTCTCATGGTAATTGCAGGTACCAGGAAGAGAAAGAGCCATGGAGAAAGCACAAAGAGTGCGTCCAGCCCCGCATATCCGCTGTCAAGCAGGTTCCACTGGCCCGGCATGATCCACATGATCAGGCTGTTGGCCAGAAGGAACACTATCATGACAATATATCCTGTCAGTGAGCTGAAAAAACCTGCTATCTCCTTTCTGAAGAGGGTGAACATATCTTCGGGTTTGGTGCAAAAATATCCAAAACTTTCATGGTCTCGGCGGTCTGCGGGCATTTTTGATATCAATAATCATTGTTCCCGGATAGTAGAACCCGGTTATCTGATCATATGTCATCCTCTTTTCTGCCATATGCTTTGCCCCGTCCTGGCAGAGTCCCACCCCATGACCGTATCCTCTTCCGTTAAAGGTTATGCTGTCACCGGCAGGTGAGAGAGAAAAAAAAGCTGACCGGAGGCCGAATCGGATCCTCATCTCCTCACTGGTGACTGTTTTTCCCTGTACTGTCCGGGTAGCCCGTCTTCCGCTGTCAGTCACCTGTGTGTCATAGACAGCTCCTTCACTTCCCGGAGTTATCCCCTTTGATATAAGGAAGTTGTTCCAATCCGTACGGGCAATGTTTTTTCTCCATCTGGCTGATGCCGAGTAGTTGCACCACGGGTCTTTCACCCTCACCAGGTAGGGATAACCGGCCAGCCACACCTCTGCTGAGGAAGCCGTCTCACCGCCGCAGTTACCATGAAAGGCTGCCTCTATGAGCATGCTGTCGTGATCGGTAATGACCCTCCCGGCAGTGGAGCGGCAGGCATTGACAATGATAAAGTCTGTCACCACTCCGGGATAGACCTGGCAGTGAGTATCATCGCACATATTGTATCCGTCAAGCTGATGCCGGTCAATGTTCCTGTAGATATAGGTCCGTGCTACCACGGCCTGGGCCTTGTAATAGTCTGATGGTCCGTATTTGCCCGCCTCAGCACGGACAACTCCCGGCAGGCATTTTTCCGTTGTGGTTACATTAAGTATCAGAAGTGACCCGGGGAAGGGTTTGACCTTAAGTGTTCCTTCAAGGGTCTTCTCGGACCCGTCACTGCCGGGAGCGCGGAGAGTAAACAGCGTTCCTCCGGATTCAGGGGTGAAGGTCAGGGAGTCGGCAGCACCGCTGATATCTGACAGGGTCCTGTAGATGATCCGGCTGTTATGCATGGTGACAGCCACAATATCACCGGTATTTATCCTCACCTCACCTGAAGTGTCATCATGAAGCAGGCAGGCTCCCCTGTCAACTGTCAGGAAGAAGGCCGAAGGGCGTGTACCGGCAAAAATACGTATGGATATCTGTGAAAAACCTGCCAGGGAGGTCAGCAGGAGGAAAATGACCAGTATTGTTTTCCTGTTCATCTTCACGTTTTTGAACCAAGGTTGCTTACCATATCCTCTGCCACCCTGACCGAGGCACCGCTACCGCCGAGGACAGTACGCAGCTCCTCATAATCCAGTCTGACGGCACCATGCCTTCTGCCTTCAGGCAGTATGTCAGCCAGCTCCTTCTGCAGTCTCTCCTGGTTAAGATCGCCCTGGATAAGTTCCTTTACCACCTCCCTCTCCATGATCAGGTTCACCAGGGAGATGAACCTCACCTTAATGAACCATCTTGCCAGGTGGTAGGTCAGCGGGCTGGTTGAGTAGCAGACCACCTGTGGCACGTTGAAGAGAGCAGCCTCGAGGGTGGCTGTGCCTGATGTCACCAGGGCCGCCGTGGAGAGGGCCAGCAGCTCGTAGGTCATGCCGGTGATGATCTTCACCGGGTATCCGTCAGTGCATCTACTGTAGAGTTCAGCCGGCAGATGATTCATTGCTGCCACCACAAACTGGCACTCAGGGAAATTCGGTGCTGCAGCAGCCATGACAGGAAGTATCCTGTTCACCTCCTGGAGCCTGCTGCCTGAGAGCAGTGCAACAACCGGCCGGCCGTCGAGGCCCAGCGAATCCCTGATCTCCTGCCGGCCTGGTGATCTTCTGCGCCACCTCTCAACATGATCTGCCAGCGGGTTGCCAAGGAATATTGCAGGATAGTTGTGATGCCTGTAAAACTCCTTTTCAAACGGAAAGATTATATATAGCCTGTCAACATATCGTTTTATCTTCTTCACCCTTCCTTCACGCCATGCCCAGAATTTGGGAGAGATGTAATAGAAGACCCGTATGCCCGACTCCTTTGCAGAGCGTGCCATTCGCAGGTTAAAACCGGGATAATCTATAAGTATCAGCACATCAGGCTTCATCTCTGTCAGCTGGCGCCGGCACTCGCTGAAGTTGGATTTGACTTTGCGGATGTTTACCAGCACCTCCCAGACACCCATAAAGGCAGTCTCGTTGTAATGCTTCAGGAGCCGCGCTCCGGCATTCTTCATCAATTCACCTCCCCAGCAGGCAATTTCTGCATCCGGATCAGCCTGAAGGAGGTTCTTCACCAGGCTGGAGCCGTGGAGATCGCCGGATGGTTCACCTGCTATGATGAAGTACCTCATTTCAGAACAGCTTTATCCCGAAAACGACAAAAGCCCACACTATGGTTATGCCAAGAACCCCTTTCAGTGCCCTGAGCATATCAAACCGGTTAAAGAGAAGAAAGATGATGATATTTGTAAAGACAGCGATACTCATTATGCTGGTAATATTGCCTGCCTCCACAATCTTCCTGTAATAGTCAGATATTGACAGACCGTGGCGGGTTAGCAGGAAGAAAACAAGAAAAGCTATCACCGGTACTATCAGGCCGGCGGCAACACCGGTCAGAACATTATTGAACCTTTGCCTGAAATGCATCTCAGAGTCGTGATTTAAGTATTTTCAGATATTTGTAGGCAGTCATATCGGTTGTTACAGGAACCACAGATACATAGCCATTCTGTATTGCCCAGTCGTCAGTGTCCGATGCCTCAGGCTCATGATTGATGAAGCTTCCCGTCAGCCAGTAGTAGGTCTTTCCTGCCGGGTCTTTTCTTTTCTCAAACTCCTCCTGCCAGTTGCCCGAGGCCTGGCGGGCCACCACCATTCCTTTGATCTCTGATGCCGGCAATGCGGGGAAGTTGACATTGAGGCATATACCCGGCGGCAGAGGTTCACTGAGAAGCATTGAACATATCTGCCGGATGTACTTATCACATCCGGAAAAATCAGCTGAGGATGAGTAGCTGTTTAGAGAAAATCCTACTGACGTGATGTTGTAAAGGCATCCTTCCAGGGCTGCTGCCATAGTGCCGGAATAGAGTATGCTGGCAGAGGCGTTGGACCCATGGTTGATACCGGACACTATCAGGTCAGCCTTACGTTCAAGCAACTGGTTCACCGCCAGCTTTATACCATCAGCAGGTGTACCGCTGCAGGCAAATATGCGTTTATGATCATCCTCCTCCAGCAGCTTGACCCTGATCGGTTGTTTGACTGTCAGGGCCTGCGACATGGCGCTGCGGCTGTCAGTGGTGGAGATGACAACCAGCTTGCCAAAATCCTCCATGATACTGATAAGGGTTCTCAATCCTCCGGCATATAACCCGTCATCATTTGTAATGAGAATCAGTTTATCGTTTTCTTCTAATTTCATCTGGATCCCTCTTGAGGTGCAAATATAATGATAATGACGTTGCTTTTAGTAGCGGAGCCTTTGATGCTGCAAACCTTTTTTCCTTACTTTTGCATCTTAAAAAACAGATAATAGTACCGCGATGAAGATTTCTTACAACTGGCTCAGGGAGTATCTTGATTTTGATGCCGGACCGGAGGAACTCTCAGTAATTCTCACTTCTATCGGACTGGAGGTGGAAGGGATGGAAGAGTGGGTCTCTGTCAGGGGAGGCATGAAAGGTGTTATTGTTGGGAAGGTCCTTACCTGTGAGAGACACCCTGATGCTGACAGGCTGAGTGTCACCACAGTTGATGCCGGGGGTACTGAGCCTCTGCACATTGTCTGCGGGGCGCCCAATGTGGCTGCCGGGCAGCTGGTGGCTGTAGCCCTGCCGGGAACAATGGTTTATCATGGCGATGAGCAGTTTGAGATCAAAAAATCGAAGATACGCGGTCAGCTCTCGGAAGGGATGATATGTGCCGAGGATGAGCTGGGCATAGGAGATGACCATGAGGGCATAATGGTTCTCGACAGCAGTGCCAGGGTGGGCATGCCCGCCGCTGAATACTTCGGGGTAACCACTGACACGGTGTTTGAGATAGGGCTGACACCCAACATGATTGACTGCAGCTCTCACTTCGGCGTGGCACGCGACCTGGCAGCATATTTCAATCTGCAGAAACCCGTCAGGGCCAGATTGCCGGAGATAACGGGCATAAGCAAGAAGAGCGATAGCGGCGCCATCAGCATCACCGTGGAAGCTCCGGAGGCATGCATCCGTTACTCAGGACTGACAATCAGAGATATAAAGGTTGGTCCCTCACCGGCATGGCTGCAGACCAGGCTCAGGGCTATCGGCCTCCATCCCATCAATAACGTGGTTGACATCACAAACTTCGTACTTCATGAAACGGGTCAGCCGCTGCATGCCTTTGATGTGGCTGCTATAAAAGGAGATACCGTCCGTGTAAGACACCTCCCTGACAGGACTAAATTCGTTACTCTTGACGGCGTGGAACGCACCCTCTCATCGTCTGACCTGATGATATGCAACCAGGAAGAGGGCATGTGTATTGCAGGTGTATTTGGCGGATTGAATTCCGGTGTCACCGATAGCACCACGGACCTTTTCCTGGAGAGCGCCACCTTCAGCCCGGTGTCAGTACGCCGTACCTCGCGGAGGCATGATCTGCGCACCGATGCCTCTTACAGGTTTGAGAGAGGCACTGATCCGGAGATGACCATCTACGCGCTTAACAGGGCTGCAATGCTCGTCAGGGAGCTGGCAGGCGGCACCGTCAGCGGTGATATTATTGACATCTACCCTGCTCCCGTAAGGAGAGCAGTGGTACGGTACTCCCTTGACCGGATGGCCCGGCTGATAGGGAAAGAGATACCTGTTGAGACTGTCAAGACAATCCTGTACAGTCTTGACATAAACATCACTGCCGAGGAGCAGGGGATACTTACACTTGAGATACCCACCTACCGCGTTGATGTCACCCGTGAGGCTGACGTTACCGAGGAGGTACTGCGTATATACGGCTATGACAATATAGGCATCAGCAATGAGATGCACACCATGCTTTCACACACTGACAAACCTGACCGTGAGAAGATGGCCGCCAACTTCTCGGAGATGCTTGCCGCCAACGGATTCGCGGAGATAATGTGCAACTCCCTCTCTCCTGCCGCATGGTTTGAGACTACCGGCGACTTTGAAGTGAAAGACCTGGTCAGGCTGGCCAATCCCCTCAGCAGTGACCTCAATGTCATGCGTCTCTCGCTGCTGCCGGGGATACTGAATGCAATAACCTGGAACATCAACAGGCAGAACAGCAATCTAAGGCTGTTCGAACTCGGTTACATCTACCGCCGCAAAGAGGGCAGAAATACCCTTGAGATAACCGACAACTTCGCTGAGAAGCAGGTGCTGGCCATGGCTCTGACAGGGAACATGAACGACAAGCGCTGGAATGCCCCTGAAACACCCGCGGGATTCTTCTACCTGAAGGGTTATGCCGAGATGGTGCTGTCACGCTTCGGAATTACCCGGCGTGAGATCGTGGCCACTGAAGCACAGCGGGGATGGTTCGCCGAAGGAATACAATACACTGCAGGAAGTCTTGATGTGGCCTCCTTCGGGAAAGTGTCAAGAAAGTACCTGTCAATGTTTGACATCAGACAGGATGTTTTCTACGCGGAGATAGACTGGGAGAACCTCATCAGACTCACCGGTACAGGGTCTATCCGGTTCAGCGAGCTGCCGCGATACCCGTGGGTCCGTCGAGACCTGGCACTGCTGGTTGACAGATCAGTAAAATTCAGCCAGATACGTGATCTTGCCTACAGGACAGAACGAAACATCCTGCAGGAGGTTGATCTCTTTGACGTTTATGAGAGTGATACAATTGGAAAGGATAAGAAATCATATGCCGTCAGCTTCATCCTCCGTGATGAGAGGCAGACTCTTACCGAAAAGAATATTGAAAAGACGATGGGTGCTCTGGTCAAAGCCTTCGAGCGCGAATTCGGAGCCACTCTGCGATGAAGAAGCTGCTTGGCAGGACACATGATTATCTCTCACTGGTCAGGTTCAGCCACACTGTCTTCGCCATGCCGTTTGCCCTTGCGGGTTATTTCATCGGCGCCACGGAGCCCGGTTATGGATTCTCACTGAGGACCTTCCTCCTGGTGCTGGCATGCATGGTCTTCGCGCGCAGCGCAGCCATGGCTTTCAACCGGTGGGCCGATTACCGGTTTGACGCCATGAATCCGCGTACGGTGGTGCGTGAGATCCCCTCAGGAAAGATTTCGCGCCGTCAGGCGCTCATCTTCGTCATTGTCAGCTCATTACTCTTCATCATCTCAACCGTATTCCTCAACAGGCTGACGCTAATCCTCTCTCCCGTGGCCCTGCTGGTGGTGCTGGGATACAGTTACACCAAGCGATTCACCCCGCTCTGTCACCTGGTGCTGGGCCTGGGCCTCAGCCTCGCTCCGACGGGAGCCTATATTGCTGTCACCGGATCATTTGCACTCCTGCCGGTTATCTATTCTTTTATCGTGCTTACCTGGGTCGGCGGATTTGATATCATCTACTCTCTCCAGGATGACCAGTTTGACCGTGACGCAGGACTCTACTCAATACCTGCCGTAATGTCACGGGGAAGGGCGCTGGCCCTCTCAACTGCGCTGCATGCTGTGACCATCATCCTTGTGGCAGTGGCAGGCATAACCGGTAGTGCCGGTTACATTTACTGGACGGGGGCGGCTCTATTCACTGCCATGCTGATCTACCAGCATATGATAGTTAAACCCGATGACCTAAGCAGGGTTGATATGGCCTTTGGTACCACAAACGGTATCGCGGGTGTCATCTACGGACTCGCGGTGGTGATTGACCTGCTCCTCCTTTAGAACTTAAACACAAATGAGACACCCAGCAACTCCTTGAACTGCACCATGGGGGCCTTCTTCTGCTTGCCGTCAGTGTCAAGCACCGGCTCTCCCCTGTCATATACCGGGAGAAGGGTGTTGTCATCGTAGATAAGGTGCACATTCATCCGCAGATCGGTGAACCAGTTGAGAGGCATTGTGGCAATCAACTCCCAGTCTACATCAATATTCTGCGGCTTCGAAAGGAAGTTTGAAAAGAGCTGCAACCTGTTGGTCATGTTAACTTTCTCAAAAAGAACCAGTTTACTGTTTAAAGTCAGGTATGCTCCCAGCTCATTCTTGGACCATCTGTCTGCTGCAATCCCGTATTTCGTCTGGTTGATGTTTGCCGTGTCAGGAACAAACGTGCCTTTATATGATAATGGTGAGAAGCTGATGGACGCGTTCTTGTTAGGCTTGTATTCAAGGCCATAGCCGAGGATAACGGTGGCCGGGTTGAAAAACTTCGAGACTTTGACTGATGTTGAATCGTTGGGATAGGTGTATCCCGGAAGGAACTGTGATTTGAACTGGAACAGGCCAGAGAGGTCAAACTTGCCAAAGGCTTTGTGATTTATCTTTGAGTTTATCTCCAGGATATCCAGGTTTTTCCTTATGCCCCCGTACTTGCCCGAGGCCTGAAGCCCGAGTGCAAACCTTGCAGAGGTGGCAGAGTTCACCTTTGTCACCTTGTTGTTGTAATTGAGCGCCGAGGTGACGTCCAGAACGGAGGAGATATTATTCTCGCCTCCCTTGGCCCAGTTTGATACCACACCCTGCGAGAGCAGGTATGACAGATCCGTTTTGAATTTCCACAGGTCAGGCTTGATCCTGGTCAGTGCAACCCTTCTCAGGTCCTCCTCCTGCGCCGTGATGACGTTGACGCGCGTATCTACATACCTGTCATGCCAGACCTGTTTCCTGAAGAGCACTCCTTCCTCAGCCCTGAGAGAGAGTGTGTTTCGTGCGGGACTTCCTATCCACACGGTTACCGAGTCGTTCTCGCCGTCAGGCAGCCAGAAACGAACAAGATTATCTGACAGGCTGTTAAGCCACACCTTTGCACCTCTGCCCGATTCGCTTGTGAGGCGTATGATGGTTGAATCACGCGTCTCGAGATAGCTGATGACTGAGCTGACCGCTGCCTGGAGTGAATCGGCTATGTACGGATTCCTGAGATACCTGAAGGGATAGTCGGTATGCGCCAGTGATACCTCCGGGAGAGTATCAGTGATTACCAGTACTATTGTGTCATTGGTTGTGTGGGGCAGTCTTGCAGGAATAAAATCCCTCATTAGGATATAGACAGAATCATTCAGCCTGAGGGTATCATTCCTGACCATTGGTTTGGAGTCAGGGGTGAGTCTAACTTTTTCGGTCCTTGTTCCGGCTCTGATGAACATCTCCTCTGCCCTGGCAGTTGTTGCCGAACTGTCAACCTGCAGTGAGTCAGGCTCAAGAATCGGCAGGATTATCTTGACCGTATCAAACACATAGTACCTTTCTGCGGGAATGCGGATATGCTCAAACGGATATGCTGACAGGTAGCTGATCACCGTGTCCTGCGGTGGTTTGGAGGCAAGCCAGATAAGGTTCCTGATAGCTTCACGCAACGGGTCATTGCTCTTTTTCCACAATGCCGGTGAGGCATAGAAGCGCTCAAGATACTTAAGTGACTCATCCCTGCTGAGGTGTACGTCCTGCGGACCGTTGATGCCAGGCACGGGAGCAGCCCTGATCTTTCTCAGCAGGCCCGGAGTAACCTTCAACGTGTCGGCAACGGGTTCAGCCACAGTTGGCACCAAGGGTGCATCCACACCCTGCCCGTAAAGTGCAGTGGTGCCCGTAAGGCAAAGCAATAACAAAAGAATCTTAATGGTTCCCAGTCTCATTTCAAAATGTATAAACAATTCCGGATTGTACCCCAAACGTAAAATGGTTATATTTGCAAAAATAGCCAATTTCCATGAATCCCCGGCATTACAGGGCAACAAACAGGAAGCTGATATTCCGTAACATCAAGAACAGGGACGCGTTCTGATCCGCATGGTTGCCTGCATTAACGCAATAATCTGCCCCCAATTGTTAAATTTTCTTAATCATCTGATTAGATGAGGCAACAGGCAGTAGGCAACAGGCAATAGTGTTGGCAACGGTTGCCCGAAAGCTTCAATTACTGAAATCGTAAATCGCAAATCGCAAATCCAATGAATTTACCATATTGTGAACCATACAAGATAAAGACAGTCGAGACCATCCGCCAGAGCACCCGCCAGGAACGGGAGGAGTGGATAAAAGATGCCTCATACAACCTCTTCAACCTGCGCTCTGAGCAGGTGTTCATAGATCTGCTTACCGACTCCGGCACCGGCGCCATGAGCGACCGGCAGTGGGGTGCCATTATGACCGGCGACGAGAGTTACGCCGGCGCCTCATCATACTACAGGCTGAAAGAGGCTATCCGTGACATCACCGGCTTTGAATACTTCCTCCCCACCCACCAGGGAAGGGCAGCAGAGAACGTACTCTTTTCGGTGTTGGTTAAAGAGGGTGATGTGATCCCGGGCAACGCCCACTTTGACACTACAAAGGGACATATAGAGTTTCGCAGGGCGAAGGCTGTTGACTGCACCGTCTCATGGGCAAGGGATATAACCAACAATGACCCCTTCAAGGGTAATGCCGACCTGGGTCATCTTGAACAGGTGCTGAAGGAGACTCCGCGTGAGAGGCTGGGCTGCATAGTTATGACAGTCACCAATAATACGGCCGGAGGGCAGCCGGTGAGCATGGCCAACCTGCGCGGAGTGAGGGAACTGGCTGACAAATATGGCGTGCTGGTTGTAATGGACTCAGCCCGTTTTGCCGAAAACGCCTGGTTCATCAAAACCCGGGAAGAGGGCTATGCCGGCAAAACCATCAGGGAGATTACCCGCGAGATGTTCTCATATGCTGATGCCATGACCATGAGCTCGAAGAAAGATGCCATAGTAAACATAGGTGGATTCATCGGCATGAAGGACCGTGAACTCTTCAGGAAAGCTTCGACTTTCAACATCATGTTTGAGGGCTACATCACCTACGGAGGCATGTCAGGCCGCGATATGAACGCGCTGGCACAGGGTCTCTACGAGGGCACCGAATCTGATTACCTCGGGGCACGCATAGGACAGGTGACACGACTGGGAGAAAAACTTCATGCCGCAGGCATACCGGTGCAGATGCCCATCGGCGGACACGCAATCTTTATTGACGCCGGCAAAATCTATCCGCAGATACCTGCGTCGGAATTCCCCGCCCAGAGACTGGCGGTGGAGATCTACCTCGAGGGTGGCATTCGCGGCACCGAGATAGGCACCCTGATGGCCGACC
>CAZVLJ010000043.1:0-24982 GCA_964627825.1 uncultured Rikenella sp.
AGAGCACCTGCCTTACAAGCAGGGGGTCGTAGGTTCGATTCCTACATCGCCCACAAAATAGAAGAGGGTGTCACATTTGCATAATGAGACACCCTCTTTTCATTTGTTATCAACATCTTAATCATTTATAGAGCGCGGGGGCAAACCGGAAAAGGTGCGAACCGCACCCTGTTTGGTGGCGCCATTAAGGTCATGTGTAGCGGGCATACAAACAGGGGGTGGTTGTCTTTTCCGGCCTCCTTTTCTTTGGTTCATTTCTTTTGCTCCTCCAAAAGAAATGAACAGTGATCTTAAAAACGAGAAGGCGCCCTTTTGAGACACCCTGATTCATTTTGATCCCCATGAATTGGTTCCTGGTAGTATCATCCAAAATGCGAAAATAAAAAAAGGCAGTTCCTCCCCCCACGTACATTTTTATGGTAAAGATAAAAAATTGTCCGACTAGCGTACGTGCTGGAACTGCCGTAATCCAAAAGTATTAAATCATACTGACAATACCATCATTTCACTGAATAGATTTAGCATAACAGGTGCAATTTATATTGGAACTAAGGTTTTTCATTGGGAAAAACTCGTCTGTCACACTATCTGACCCATTGACCATATAATAGCATATATTAATCAAAACCAGTGCATTACCTCTTTGTCATGTTCTTTATTTTTACTTCCTTTATACTTCCGAAGGTCCTTTTTAATTTTGAAAGGCAGCCCTCACAACATCAGAAAGCTCACCGGAGAGGAGAGCAGAAAAGTGAGGGCTGCTGTCATTTCAGCCCCCTGAAACAAACCCGGTAAAAAAAAGAGGCTGCCTCATCTGAAGCAGCCTCTGGTATTTGAATATTACCGTCTGTTCCTATTCAAGTTCGTTCACATTAATTTTGAATATACGAACATCAGTATTCTCCAGCTCAACAAACGGGAATTCCCTGTATTGAGTGAAATATTCTCCTTCATCGTCGACGAGATACTCCTCATATCCCACAGCTGATCCGGCGTAAAGGAAAGACTCATAGAAACTCCATTCACCTTCAGTGATCTCAAGCTTCACTATAAGCATATGCTCTTCCAATTCCATAAAATTGGAGACCGTTATCAAACCAACGGGGCCGCCTGCCATTCCGAAATAGAGCGGGTATGTTTTCTCTCCTTTAAAGTCGTACTCAATATAACCAAGATTAAGGCTGTTTATGTCACTGCCGACACCCCTGGTGCCTGCCCAGTACCTGTAGCTGCCGTCATCGGGCGAAATGTAGGTTTTCAGAACCATCACCACCACCGGGTACTCCGGTTCGACCTCTACAAGACAGAAAGTGAGGTTGCTCAGACCTGCAGGTTTACCTGATGCATTAACCGGAGCCGCAAGACCGGTATCAGTCATAATTCCTTCCGGATAGAAATAGACATTGGCATTGTTGCTTCCCTTCACAATAACTGCTCCGACCACATAATTCTTTCCATTTATCATTAATGGAGCATTCAGACTAAAGGATACATATGTCCCATCGGCAACGTCCACTGTCAGTCCTTCAGGAAATTCCCCGGCGAAATGGCCATTACTGTAATCAATCTTCTCACCACAGAGAAAATATCCGGCAGGAAGCTCAAAGAATGCAGCTACCTCAGCGCATGTCACATTTCCGCCATTGTTGGACCCCGGTAATATTACAGGGGTGATGCCAGCTGACGAGGGTAGGATTGAATTCTCCGAACCTGCATCGGCATCTTTGATTAAGATCTCGCTGTCGTCCTGCTGGCAGGATCCCAGCGCCGCAATCATTAAGATCGCTGCAAATAAGTAAGTAAGCCTTTTCATCTCAGCCATTTTTTTTTAAAAAAATTTTACCATTTCAGAATATTTGTTGTCATTCTTTTCAAAAAATTCATGCTATCAGTCCTATCAGGGCAGATTTTTTCCTGGCATGGAAATATGTCAGTCCGTTCCTTTCAGTCATGCTGACGATCTGAAGACCGCTCTCTTCCAGAAGATTAACCACCGTCCTGCCCGTCAGATACCTGTTTGTCTTGAGGTCAATGAAACTGTACATCCTGTTTATAAAAGGTATCCTTGACTCTATACCGTTCTCATATGCTTCGGCTTTTTCCGACAGATTCCTCGGAAGATTGCCGTATTTGTCCGAGAAACCGTTCTGCAGTTTATTGTCTGTAAAGCATCCCACGAAATTGCTGTCATCAGGCAGCAGCTCTGATACCCTCCGCAGAAAATCCCTGATCTCCCTGACATAGTTGAGTGGTTTCAGGTTCACCATGGTTTTCACACCCTTCATATCATCGGCATCATAGAAATAGTGCCTGGTTGAAGGTATTACCAGAATGTCGGGATCATTCACGAGCCCCTTCTCATCAAGGTAGCTGATAAGATCCTGCCTCACTCCGGCCGTAAGCTCGGCAAACATGCTGCTGAGCCTTGACCCGACAGCCGGCGAACTATTCATGGCGCTCATGCTGATAGACTGTTCTGTAAATGCACCTGTATCTTTTCTCATGGCTTCACTTTCCATGTCTTTTATATTTTTGTTTCCTAAATTTTAAATCATATAATATGTATAATCATACATTATCCCCTTTTCACGCAGCCACCAGCGCAATGCCTTGGCTATCTTCCGGCGCCGTATAAGTACTCTGCCTGTTTCCCTGGATGTAATCTGAAAAAGTATCTTCATTTTTTGGTCCTTTAGTCAAAACAAATTTAAGGCACAGAAACTCTCCATGCAAGTCGCCCAAGCCCATGTAATGGACTTTTGCGAACAACACAAAAAACATTAATCAAGCTTTTCAGGACATCCACTCAACCGGGCAGGCTGTTCACACCGGATAAAAGGGCATTCGTCAAAAACGGGGGTCTTTTTATGTCTGTTTTGGGGAAAAATGGGCATTTTATGAATACCTGAACTATATATAGCTGATATATAGCATTATAGTATTCCCAGAGAAGGAAATTATTTCTGATCTAAATTTTGACAAACGAATGGTATGAAAAGATTAAAATTGTTGCCCGACAGGGATTTTTCGTGATATTTTGAGAGATACACGAGGCTCCTGTATGGTCAGAACGTCAAGAATACAAACTGACGGAGCTTAACAAGTCTGACTGACGATTTCAAAGCAAGAAGCAGAGAGGTAAAAATCAGACATTCAAAGTCAGACTGAGCCGGATCCGGTAAAAGTACTACGGTCTTCTGTTCTTAAGATTGGCAAGGTAACGCGACTTAGCCTCTGCGGGATCTGCATCAGGGGCTATGTAAATCTTTGTCCTGTGGTCAATTATTACCTCCTTCATTTTGGAAAGATCGGGCGAGGTGTGAATAACAGGTTTCTTTTCAATCATGATTTCACTTATTACAATAAAAAGTCCCGCCGTCACCGGCGGGACCTGAAAGGTTAATTGTTTGTATACAACTTATACACGTTTTACATTTACTGCATTTAATCCCTTCTTACCCTGTTCAAGGTCAAATGTGACAACATCATTTTCATTGATAGTGTCCTTTAACCCGGATGAATGTACAAAATACTCCTTAGGTGAATTTTCATCTTTTATGAATCCGAATCCTTTGAATTCATTGTAAAATTTTACTGTTCCTTTATTCATTATATGTTTTTGTTAATACGCCGCAATATACGCATATTTATCCGGATATTTTATTTATTTTCAATAATTTATATTGAGCAGTCTCAAAGTAGCCCGAAAAATGACCTGATGTCATCTTATTTAAGTTTCTTTTCATTGTTTAGATGTTTCTCCGGGCTTTCCGTAAATTTGAGGAAGAACAACGCAATACATTAATAATGATCAGTTATGACAAAAAGAGCATCCACTATCCTGAATATCATATCTCTTTTTTCCATTGCACTTATATCATGCAACAGAAAAGATATGCCCATGTATAAATCTGACCAATATGCTGTTTATCCTGACCGGGTGGAACAGGGTGACTTCACGGCAAGAGCTGCAGGCCCTGAAGAGATGACGTCAGATTACAAGAGTCTCAGTGCAGAGATTGATCCTGTTATCCAGTTCAAGTTCAGTATCAACGGCCGCGACAACGAACTGGCTTTCGGTGTCAACCACCAGGCCTGCATTCTACCCGCCAATGATGATGATGTGGTTCTCAATATAACTTTCGGACAACAATCCGAAACCGGATCTCAGAAGGATGCATCACAGCCCCTGCCCCCGAACACCCGGGTTCTGTTCAGGGTCAACTTTCAAACTGTCACTGACTCCTTCAGGGAAAAGGGATACTATGACGATATCCTTGGTAACAGGATCTTTGAAGACGATTTCAGGGGACTGTTTATAGCGGGCGACACCTATCCGCTTAACTGGGACTTTGAGAATATTCCCTCCAACCCGATGCTTGAACTTGAAGATCCTGACGGCGATGGCATTTATGAGAAAGAACTGATATTCAATGTATATGATCCTTCGGCCCACACATCCTCAACATGGAAACCTGCCGGCAATATCTCTGATTATCCTCATTTTACCAGCCCGTACCCTTTGCTCAATGCCCTCCATAACATGTCACTGGATGAGATGGTCATGCTCATGGAAGAGGATGGCACCTTCCGTACCGGAGAGGCCTGGCCGGGGGTCTGGACCCGCGACATGAGTTACGCCACGATGCTTGCCCTGGCATATCTTGATCCTGTGCGCTGCATGAACAGCCTGATGCGCAAGGTATCAGATAACAGGATAATACAGGATACCGGCACCGGGGGCGCATGGCCGGTCTCCTCAGACAGGGTGGTATGGGCACTGGCCGCGTGGGAGATCTATTGTTATACAGGCGACAGTATGTGGCTGGCCAATGCGTTTGAGATTATAAGGAACAGCATGGCGGCGGACAGCAAAACGGTCATTGATCCTTCAACCGGGCTCATACGCGGAGAATCCTCTTTCCTCGACTGGAGGAAACAGACCTACCCCCTATGGATGGAACCGGCTGATATATACGGCTCCCTGAACCTCGGCACCAATGCTGCATACTGCCAGGCACTGAAGGTCACAGGGATGATGGCACAGGAGCTTGGCCGGGAAGACGAATGGTCAGACAGGGCAGAAAAACTTCGCAAAGCGATCAATGACCACCTGTGGATGGATGATAAGGGTTACTATGGCCAATACCTCTACGGGAGAGAATACAGGTCCCTTTCCCCCCGGGCCGAAGCCCTGGGTGAAGCCTTCACGGTACTCTTTGGCATTGCCGGTGATGAGAGGAAACAGAAGGTGCTGATGAATACCCCGGTCACTTCCTTCGGCATCACCTGCATCTATCCACAGATTCCAGGCATCCCTCCATATCATAATAATGGCATCTGGCCGTTCGTACAGGCATTCTGGACCCTGGCCAACGTTTCAGACAAAAATGTGGATGCAGTTGAAACCGGGATGGCATCAATCATCCGTCCCGCTGCACTCTTTCTCACCAACAAGGAGAATTTTGTTGCTGAGACAGGCGACTTTGCCGGCACGGAAGTAAACTCAGACAGGCAGTTGTGGAGCGTAGCGGCAATGCTGGCAATGTATCACCGTGTTCTGACAGGCATCAGCTTCTCGAAAGCCGGGATGGAGTTTAACCCGGTCATACCAGAGAGTTTTAACGGGACATACAGGCTTGACAACTTCAGGTACCGCGAAGGGACCTACAATATTACCGTCAGCGGTTGGGGCGATGCAATCTCATCATTCAGCATAGACGGGGTCAGATCGGACGGCAACCTGATACCGCCTGAGATGACCGGCCCCCACCTGGTGGAAATAGTCATGAACAAAAGAGTGAACAGGATTGAGCTTAACCAGGTATCTAACTATACGGCACCGGAAACGCCTGTACTTAAAGTTGAAAACAACAGATTATTCTGGAATGCAGTCACAGGCGCCACCAGCTATCAACTCTACAGGAACGGGAAGTTGCAGGAGGTCAGTATTGATACAACCATGTCTACAGCAGAAGAGGGTTCCGAATACCAGGTAATGGCAGTTGACAGCAATGGCATTGGCTCTTTCCTGAGCAACCCCGTTAAGCCGGGATCAGAATCCACTGAAATTGAAGCTGAAAATCATAACATCCGTAGCGAAAACACAATTCCGGGATTCTCAGGCGCTGGTTACATCAGGTCCGGTATTAAGGAGAACAGTGAACTGATAATGCGTATAAATGTTGAAGCAGGCAACTATTTTTTCCGGGCCCGTTATGCCAACGGCACCGGCCCGGTCAATACGGACAACAACTGCGCCATTCGGTCACTTTATGTGAACGGCCG
This sequence comes from uncultured Rikenella sp., assembly GCA_964627825.1. Taxonomy (GTDB): domain Bacteria; phylum Bacteroidota; class Bacteroidia; order Bacteroidales; family VadinHA17; genus SR-FBR-E99. Next base: position 6,289 of record CAZVLJ010000043.1, read on the forward strand.
GTATACCTGCCCGCTGGTGTTCCCCCAACGAGGCAGGGATGAGTGGTCAGACTGGGGCTGTACCTACCCCGAACGGATTGAACTGAAAGATGGTGAGAACATCCTTGTAATCAGGTACGAAGATTTCAACAGGAATATGGACGGCGAGATCAATGAGTTTCTCCTGGACCTGGTCTCACTTGAAAAAATAAACTGACAGCCTGTGGCATGTGCAAAAGCGCCCGGCATCACCTCGCCTGCCAGCACGCAAGCCGGCTTCGGTTTTTATTTCCTGCTGCACCCTATCCCATGGAGGTCAGGTGAAAGAGTATAGAACGGTGCCTTATAATCCGGCCCTCCGCTAAAGGGTTCCTTCTCCGGCTCTATATGCGGATCAAGATCTACGTGGCTGAAGCAACCCATTCCTGCCACCATATGCACCGCACAGCCCAGGGCCAGTTTGGATTCCAGCATACAGCCTATCATAAGCTTGATATTTGCGCCTCGCGCGATGGCTGCTATATCCATTGCTTCGATAATGCCCGACTTCATCAGCTTGATGTTGATATAGTCTGCGCAGCCGGTGCGAACCACATTGATGGCATCGGCACTGGTGAAGACTGACTCGTCGGCAGCGATCGGGATTGAAGTGTGATCCTTCACGAACCTCATCCCGGCAAGGTCATATTTCAGGACAGGCTGCTCGAACAGTATCGGCCTGATGCCGTTCTTTTCCATCTCCTCGCAGAAATGGACAGCCTCACACGGCGAGTAGCCCTGATTCGCATCAATTGTAATCCCGCACTTTGGTGCACCATCTCTGATCGCCAGGAGCCGGTCAATATCGTCCGTCAGCTTTTTCCCCACCTTTGTCTTAAGAACCGTATACCCCTCCTTAGCCAATCTGGCCGCATTCTTTCTGGCGATTTCCGGCGGCACAATGTCAATAGTGTAGTCGGTTTCGGCCTTGTTTCCGGCAGCGCCGAAGAACTCGTAAAGCGGTATACCAAGAACCTTTGCATATGCGTCTATCAGGGCCATCTCTATGGCACAGCGGGCCGTGACCTGTGCATGGAATACACCCCGCAGGGTAGCTGATATAGCCCGGTAGTCAGTCACATCCTTACCCTTTATGAATTCAACACAGCTCTTCAGCGTTGCCAGGGCCGTTGCCTGATTCTCGCCGTTGATGGGCTCCAGGGGCGCGGCTTCACCATACCCCTCTATACCGTTCTCAAGAATAACGGTCACAAGGGCGTTCTCAATGCTGTACTTTGTGCCAATGGCTATCCTGAACGGCTCGTCGAGGTCAAGATTAAGGGGCTCAATGACTACCTTTTTGATCTTAGTTGGTTTCATTTTTATCTTTCCATTTTTTTAGTAATTCAAGTAACTGGCTGACCTGATCATCTGTATGAGTGACAGATACGGCGATTCTTATCTGATGCATCGCCTTCCTGACGGGATATTTCATGAAGGGTGCAATCACACCGTTCTCCTCAAGGAAGAGCGACAGACCCGCGGCTTTTTCAGGTGCATCAAGTAAAATTGGTATTATTGGAGTTCTGAAGTGTGTTGTCTGGAAATCCATCTCAGTGACCGCTTCCCTGATCTTCCATGCCCTGTCAAGCAGTTCGGTTCTCAGGCCGGGATTCGCCCTGAGGATGGTCAGTGAGGCGATCCCTGCTGCGGCTATCGGGGGTGGCAGGGCGGTTGATGCCTGGTATGTGGGTGATCCCTCTCTTATCATCTCAGTCAATGCTCTGCTTCCCGAGATAAATCCTCCATAGCCCCCCAGCGCCTTGCTCATGGTCTCTGTCTGGTGAATATTGGGGTGATCAGGAAGACTGAAATGCTCGGGTGTACCCCTGCCGAATGCTCCCAGCACACCGGTAGCGTGCGCATCGTCAACAACAAGTATGGCATTGTGTTTTCTGACAACATCAAATATCTGGTTGAGCGGAGCTATCTCACCGGTCAGGGCGAAGATTCCGTCAGTGATCACCAGCGGCTTTGATCCCCGGTTATAATCAAGTAGATAATCAAGATGAACCGCGTCACAATGATCATAATACATCATCTTGACCACATCTGACGGGATGGCGGAAATTATGCTGGCATGCGCTGACTGGTCAATAAAGATGGTTGAATAACTGCCTTTCAGTATCTCGAGGAGTATGCTGTTGCCCTGATACCCCGAAGCGAAGACAACTGCGTCTTCCTGCCCCTTGAATGAAGCCAGGGCACCCTCAAGCTCAAGATGCAGATCAGAGGTACCCGTTGTATGCCTCGAGGCTGCGAAGTTAACACCATACTTCTCCACGGCCCGGATAACGGCCTCCTTAACCTGTGGGTGGGCGGCCAGACCCAGGTAGTTGTTGCCCGCGAAGTAGGAATACTTTCTGCCGTTGCTGTAGATGTAGTTGCCAACTTCGCCGTTCAGAATGATCATATCTTTACTGCTGTTCAGGATTATTGTAGTGAGTCTCAAAATTACATTAATAATCAGTATTGGCCTGCCTGCCGTGATCAAAAACAACTATTAAGTTACCCGCTTATGCCGTAAAGCATAACAGATATTTTTTTACAGGCCGGTGAACTCTAAATTTTCAAATTCGTATATTGCCGCAGATCTGACAACTACGAAGAAATTATGAATTCATAAAATTTACATTATGGAAACTATTGAAAAATGGACTGACCAGATAGTACCCTGGCTGTTATCGCACGGTATAAGGGTATTACTGATAATTGCCGTAGCTTTCATTCTTGACAGAATCTTTCAGAGGATAATGGTGAGAGCAATAAAGGCTTCGGTCAAGGCGGATGAAATTACTTCAGAGGAGGCAGAGAAAAAGAGAGAGGATACGCTTATCAGGATTTTCAGCGGCGCTCTCAATCTTGTGGTAATAATTGTTGCCATAATGATGGTACTGCAGGAGGTTGGAGTGGAAATCGGCCCGCTGATTGCCGGTGCAGGAATAGTAGGCCTGGCTGTGGGCTTCGGCGGGCAGTACCTGATACGGGATATTATTACAGGACTCTTTCTCATGCTTGAGAACCAGTACCGTATAGGTGATGTAGTAACCATTGAGGGGTTAAGCGGATCGGTGGAGGACATAAGCCTGAGGAAAACAACACTCCGCAACCTTGACGGCACAGTGCATCATATACCTCACGGTTCAATTACGAAAGTATCCAATTTGTCAAAGGACTTTGCCAGGGTTAACATGGATATTGGCGTAGGTTACGGCACTAACATCGGTCATCTGGCTGATGTTGTCAACAGGACAGGACAGGAGCTGGCCGCAGATCCGGCTTTCAGCGAAGCAATCATCTCTGCTCCCCAGTTTGTAAGGATTAACGAGTTTGCCGACTCTGCCATAGTTGTCAAGATACTGGGTGACACCAAACCGCTGAAGCAATGGGAGGTTGCCGGTGAGCTCCGCAGGAGGCTAAAGGAGGCCTTTGAGAAGGAAGGGATTGAGATCCCGTTCCCGCAGACCGTTGTACACCGACTTGCAGAATAAAGACTGTACAAGAACATGAGGGCCGGCGCCAAACGCCGGCCCTCATTCAGAAAACCGCAAATAAGCGATTCTGTTTCTAAAATTCTCCCCTTATTCCCCTATTTGAGGCTGAACTTAATCGGCACTACAAGCCTTACATCCACAGCCTTTCCTCTCTGTGTTCCCGGGGTCCAGTCGGGCATTGCAGCCACAACTCTGACAGCTTCGGCATCAAGCAGCGGGTGTGCGGAACTCTCCACCTCAACGCTCTCCACCTTGCCTGCCTTGTTCACTATGTATCCGACAAATACGGTGCCCTGTATTCCATCCTTCTTGGCCTGCTCCGGATACCTCATCTGCCGGGCTATCCACTGAATCATGGCATCCATCCCTCCTCCCGGAAACTGCGGCATCTCCTCAACCACAACAAAAACCTCCTTACTCTCCTCCTTGCCGTATCCTGTCACAATTACCTCCTCCTTTTTGCCGGAGACATCAGTAGTACCTTCTTTCATTGTGATCTCAATGACGCCCTCACGGGCTTTATCTCCATACTTCCGAATTGCCGTCTCACCCTTCAGAACTGTAATTGAGGCAATCTCATCCGGTGGGATCTCAGATAGCGACTTACTGGTTATCTCCCCGTCCAGAACAACCAGTGCCGCTGATGGCAGACTTCCCTTTGTTGGAGGTGGTGGTGGTGGTGGTGGTGGCACCGGTCCGACATTGACCGTGTCAGTTACCACCGTACTCTTTCTCATCGTCACTGACAGGCTGGTGCCTGCAGCCTTAACTGATATAGCATTTGTTTCATAACCAACAAAGGAGACTACGAGAACAGCATCATCAGGCACATCCTTCAGGGCGAATCGTCCCGAGGCGTCACTAGTTGTGCCTTTCGTTGTTCCCTTTATCACTATCACCGCCCCTTCTAGGGGTTTTCCGGCTTCGTCCTTGACGGTACCGCTGACACTTTTGACAGCATTGCCGGCAGCTATGGCAGCCGAAACAGGTTCATCCGGCCCTGTGGCAAGCCTGTATTCCGGCTTCGCGAAAGCGAAGAGAACCAGCGCGGCGACAGGCAGGATGAGAAGCACCCTGAGCTTCCTGTAAGGCGAACTTATCTTATTTTTCATCATCAGAAATCGTTTTTTGTTTAGTGAATAACTGAAAAAGTTGCCCAGGTCTATTACCGGCGAGCCGGCGATCTGGTTCAGAAGCACAGCCCTGTACACAGCCGGGTCGGAGGAACGCTGCAGCGCCTCCTCGTCAGCCAGATACTCATGGTTCTGCCTCACCAGCCTGGCATATATCCAGGCTGCCGGGTTGAACCACTGAACAGCACATAAAAGAGATGAGAGCACCAGGTCAAACCAGTGCATCTGCCTGATATGCACCATTTCATGATTCATTATCTCCCTCGCTTCGGTCTCTGTAACTGAAGGATTGACAACCACAAGGGAGAACAATGAAAATGAACCGGGATAATAATCAGACCGGATGACTTTTACAGGATAACCTGATTGCCGGTCAGCCTCGCGGGCTGCCCTCAGTACTGGCATAACCTGGGCTGCATACCGCAGCAGCACGGCCAAAGCACCTGTAAGCCACACAGTAAACAAAGTTACTGCCATGATATTCTGCCAGGTGCCGCTGCCGTGCAGGACTGCCGTTACAGGACCAGCTTCAGCACCCGCCTCAACAGCAGATACCTCAACCACATACCGCACGGTTACCAGCGGAAGAATGACCGAAGACAGGATCCCGGTAAGAAGGTAAATCCTGTTAAGAACAAAAAACCTCTCGTTCCTTAAAAAAAGCAGATAAACCAGGGCAAACCCGGTTATCCAGACTGCCGACCTGAGAAGGTAAAAGCCCGCTGTTTCCATCACTTTTGCTTTTTACTGTCCTTCAATTCCTTTCTCGTCTCACTGATCAGCTCCTCCATCTCCGCCATGGTAAGATCCTTTTCACGTGCAAAGAATGATGCCATGGCCGGGAACGAGTTGTCAAAGTAACCTTCAAGAAGCCCGAAAAGCTGGTGCCGTGAATACTCCTCCCTGGAAACAACCGGAAAATAAAGATAGACGTTCCCGTAGGATTTGTGATCCACAAAACCTTTCTTCTCAAGTATCCTTACAACAGTGGATACGGTATTCCTCACAGGCCTCGGCTCATCAAACCGGTCGCGGATATCCTTGACCAGCCCCTCCCCCAGATCCCACAGTATCTGCATCACCTGCTCTTCTGCCCTTGTTAGTTGCATCGTTTTCATAATCGCTTCTGTCAATCCTTCATCGCAAATGTATGACTAATTTCTTAGTCATGCAACTATTTTTGCAACTTTTTTGACTATATTTTTAGTCCGATAGGTTAATAAGCTGTATAGCAGACTATTGCAGCCTTGCCGACTACGTTCATGCGTATGCAGAAAATCTTAAGTTAAAGGTTACACAAGGTTTGTCCGGGCATGAACAGGTCAATGGTCCTGTTTGCAGAGCTGGTCATATGCATATACGTGCAGTGCCACGTCATCCCATCTGATCTTCTCGCCCTGGAACTGTTCGAGCATCTGCGGGCAGTCTGAATAGAGCTCCTGGAAATTCTCCCTGTATGATCCTTTTTTTTACCTTGAATGCCTTTCCCCCTTCCTTCACAAAGAGATACACCCTGTCCTCACCTCCTGTGACCTGGAGTCCGCCAATGTTAAGTCCGCCTGTTTTTGCGCCCGGGTCGGCAAACACCTTGATTTTTCCGTCAAAACCGGGATTCAGTAACTGGAGAATTCTTCTGGTCTCCTTCTGAGCCGGAGTTGTTGCTGTTTCAAATATCACCCACTCCCTTTCCCAATACTGTTCAGATCACTGTTTGCAAACTCCTTTATGGAGCTTCCGGCATCACTGATCATGCCAAGTTTCATCAGCTTTGAGGCCTTCACCTTCAGTGAGACAACCTGTTCGGGCGAAAATTTTGCATTCTCCCCGTTTTCAAGCTTAACCTTGATTTTAGTCAAGCCGTTTATAACATAAACTCCACCTGCAAATATGCCGGTGATCACTTCGCCCGATTGAAGAGTCACCACACATTCGTTGCCATACATAGCCGGCATACCCCCTTCCTCAATTGTTTCAACAAAACCCTGACCAGAGATCCTTCCTGTTAGAAACAATGCCAGGGTCACGAAAATGATTCCAGATGATTTTTTCATGATACGGGATTTTTTAGTAATTGATTCAGATACTGTGTCTCTTATGGATCCATGAACACCTTACCTAAGGCTGTTGTTCACCTGCCACGTGCCTTATGGTTACATAATGACTGACGACAAAAAGGATCCCTGTAATAATAAAAGGTAATGTAACCATCAGGATAATTACCACGGTCTGGCCCACAGTGTTACAGGAATCCATTGATTTTCCCGGGTATCTGGTTATAAAAGCGCCTGCAAAAACTCCGGTCATGTTCATCAGCCCGTATCCCTTAGTCGTGAGACGGGGCGATAAAAACTGGCAGAGGATTGGCATACAGGTTCATCAAGGCAAGGCAGGTTACTTAATTCTCACCGAAGAAATCAGTGACAGGTATTTTTTGAAAATAGAGTTCTTTCACTCCCTCATATAGTATCCCCACATGGTTTTCATCAACCATTGTCATGCATGAATATCCATATCCTGAAGGAGCGTACAGTTCAATCTGATTTGCTTCAGGCCATGTCAGGCCCTCGTCAATGCTCATCTTGACGGTCATCTTTACCCGGTTTGATTTGTCATTCGGGTTTGAAAAGAAGAGAACATTTTCATCCTCTCCGTCAATTTTAATCTTTGTGGAGATGAGGCTGGCCATGCAGTTCGGTTCCGGGAGGGCTGAATTTGACGAGGGATGGACGGTCCAGGTCATTCCCATGTCTCTGGTTACGGCTATTGCCCTTCCATTTGTATCCCCTTTGTCGCTCCTGTTCCGGTCATCACGCATGTTAAGCATCAGGCTGCCGTCTGATAGTTGCACTACCTGTGCCTCGGTGGTGTTCAACTTTGCGCCTGAGCCAATGCGCCATGTGTTGCCTCCGTCATTGCTGTACACAATGGTGGAATGACATGTATACTGCCCTCCGTCAATAGCCTTCTCTCCAATATCTGCCTTGAACTGTGCGGCAAAAACCAGTGTGCCGTCTTTCAGGGTGATACCTCTTCCCGGTCCCTGAAGGAGCAATTGCCATGCCGGTTGCTTAATCTGCCGGGTGATATTGACCGGCTCAGACCAGGTAAGCCCGTCATCAGTACTTTTGACCAGGATGAACTGACCTGTCTCATGCGGCATCATGCCGGTTTGCGAGGCCCACCACAGCATCTTGTCGGGAGCTGACCCGCTCATCCATAGTGCAGCCACCCACAGGGTGCCGGTAGTATGATCATACAGGATGCCAGGATCACCTATGCCGTTCAGGTTATGAGGCAACCCGCCATATTCTCCCATATCCATTATAACCTTCATGGGCTCCCAGGTTCGTCCGCCATCAGTGCTGCGGCTCATTCCGATGTCAATATCCTCCTGCAGGTCCTTGCTGTTATTGTACCTTATATCATAAACAGCTATCAGCGTTCCCTTGCTGGTTGTTACCATACCCGGGATCCGGTAGGTGTCAGCACCATCCTGCCCTGCAGTACGGACAATTTTCCCAAGCCGCAGCACCGGATCTTCCTTTCTGGCCCTGTATTGAACGGAAGAACCGTTGCTAAAGACAAATGAAACGGATAATATCTTCAGTCTTGCTGCAGGGTCAGCATCAACTTCAGCACTGAAATCAAGCACAAAGGTATGCTTGCCTTCTGCCATTGGCAGATCGAACTCAAGAAGTGTAAAGGGTGCAGGATCGGCCGCTGTTGCCAGCCTGGTTTTCAGGGGCACTCCCGGAACCACGCCCGTGTACCATGCAGTCAGTGACGACAGTGCATCAGGGTCACTATCATCCGAGAAAATTATTCCGATGCTCTGAAGTGAGAGGGATTCATAACTGCCGCTAACTGTAAACATCAGTTTCACCAGGCTATTACTCCCCCGTTCGGCAAAGATTGGCTCTATGCTGAAGGCAGCTTCAGGTTCACCGACAACAAAGCCCTTATCCGGGGCGTTTTTGTCTCCGCATTGCGATGCCGTAAGGAAGATGACCAGAAAAAGGAGCGCTGTTCTCATAGATACAAAGCTTTAGAAAATTTTCATGAAAAAAAACAGGCCGTCTACCTACAATCGGCAGGGTGGTTCTCCCTGAGTCATTGACGTCATCTGACAGAATCAGTGCTTTATTGGACTGACCACACCTGCCTGCACTGTCTAAAGCTATGTGTAACATAATACAATGCAAAACAATTTTAAAAAACTACGTACAAGAGTTTTATGCTTTTTTTTACTTTTTTTTTGTAATGATTTATTTTTCACTGTATTAAAATGGATAAGCAGGATCTGAGGCTCGAGCTTAAGGCAATTGACACAAGCAGCCTGGTTGACAAGGTTGAAATGTGTCTCATTGAGGTTTTCCTCTATAAAAAGCTTAAGCCGGGTGACCTCATTCCAAAAGAGACAGAACTGGCATCAACAATGGGTGTGAGCCGGACTGTCATCAGGGAGTCACTGAACAGACTCAAGACAATGGGTCTGATAGAATCAAAAAAGCATAAGGGAACAAGTATCAAGAGCCCTGACCTCTCTGCTATCCTCGGCAAATCACTTATTCCAAGAATACTGGATAATAAAATCCTTATGGAGGTTTTTGAGATGCGTCTGGCCCTGGAGGTGGGCATGGCCGACTTTATCTTCGCCAGAAAGACTGACCGGGATATACAGGAGTTGGGGCATTGCTGAAGAAAGGCACCCCTGACGAATTCCGTGAGGGTATGAGGCGTCACCTGGAAAATCACTTTGTCAGGATCCTCTCAAACCATGAGGGTCAGGAAGCCATCCGGTAGAAAAGATCTATCGCCGCAAAGAATCCTATCTGAACTGCAAAGAGGGGCAGGGCCCGTCTGTTGATCTCCTCCTCCCCCCATATCCTGGTTACCAGGTGAAAGATAGCAGAAAAGATGAACCATCCCAGATAATTACGGATAGGTATTGTCCCTCCTTCCCATGACCACATGTCAAGTCTGGCAGCCGCCGGCTCCAGGAACAGGTCATAGAGGACCATAAGCGCTGACCCAATGAAGATAATGAAGAGTGACTCTGTAATACCTCCCCTCCTTCTGCCTGAATTAAGGGTAAGCCGCTGCCACAGGATGCGGCTGATGACATTGGTACAATAAATCAGAATGAACCAGTTCAGTCCTATTATTAAAGGGGTGTTCAACAATGCCGGACCCAGCGTCCTGCCATATGAATAGGCACCGAATATCTTTGCCGTGTTTGTTCCTGCAGCTTCAATGAAGAAGGATGCAATGGCTATGAAGCTGCCCGTCAGTATTACCTGGCGTGACGGCCACTTCCCCCAGAAGAGAAAACCGGCGGCAAACAACAGGTTCAGGGGGGTTATCAACCTGAACAGCTCACGGCTGAAAGGCAGCAGCATACCCGCCAGTCCTACCGCATAAACCCACAGAAGTATCTCTGTCGGCTTCGATATTCTTCCTTTCTGTGCCATCATTCTGCCGTTGGTATCATATCACATGCTATCCGTGCTGAAGCCAGGCAGAGGGGTATGCCTCCGCCGGGATGCACCGAGCCCCCCACAAACCAGAGGTTCTCATACTTCCTTTTCACGTTAGGATGCCTCCTGAAAGCGGCAAAACGACTGTTTGAGCTGCTGCCGTAGAGGGCGCCCCGGTGTGATGCAGTAAGCTCCTCAATCAGTGGCGGATCAAGAATCCTCTCCGCTTCCACGGCCGCTTCAATGTTGCATCCCAGCCTGCGGCTAAGCGTGCCCATGATATTCTTCCGTGCCTCCCTGACTACTTCCGGCCACTTCTGCCCCCTGTCATATGGCACATTGATCATCACAAACCAGTTATCCTTTCCCGCCGGAGCGTCAGATGGGACAACCCTTGACGAGGCAAAGAGATAGACAGTGGGGTCAGCGGTGACCTCACCCCTTCGCAATGCGTTAAATTCGCCGGGGTAATCGGACGAAAAGAATATATTGTGCAAGTCAAGCTGGTCAAATCTACGGTTCATTACCCAGTAAAAAATTAGTGCAGACGTACTCCTCTCCTGCCTCTCCTGCCTCCGTGCCGCACCCTCTGCCTTCATCAGCTCCCTGTAGAAGGGAATGACATCAACATCTGACACAACCACGCTTGCCGGTATAACCCCGTCAGCAGTCCTGACGCCTGTCACATCTCCTTCCTTATCGGTCACCGACAGCACCTCCATGCCTGTATGGATTATCACACCACACCTTGCTGCCAGCCCTTCAAGTGCATCAACAATCTCTCTCATCCCCTTTTCGGGAAAGAAGGCTCCCATATTGTGTTCCAGGTGTGCTATCACATTCAGCGTCCCCGGCGCACGGTAAGGGCTTGAGCCGTTATATGTTGCATAGCGGTCAAAAAGCTGGATAAGCTTTTTATTCCGGAAACGCCTGCTGATGACCCCGTGCATGGTGGAAAAAGTATTCAGTTTCCTGAAGTTGCGGGCCACGTTGCGCGACTCCGGCCTCCGGAAGTTTTCCAGCTGGTAGAAAGGTGAGAAGATGAATATCCCTGCTGTAAGGTCATAGAGCTCTGCACACTCATCCAGGAAGCCGAGTATGTTTTCACCGGGTTCCCCGGTGATCCTCTCCGCCTCTTCGGCAAACCGGTGCCTGTCTGTCCATGCATTTAATACTGTCCCGTCTTCCCAGAAGTACCTGCAAGAAGATTCCAGAGGAATATACCTGAAATGTTCACGCGGGTCTTCTCCTGCCAGGGCAAAGAGCTCATCAACCAGATCAGGGAGGGTAAAAAGCGAAGGACCGGTATCAAACCGGCAGCCGTTAATCCGCATTTCCCCGATCTTCCCTCCCACAGAGCCGTTCTTCTCATAGAGATGTGTCTCATATCCCTTCAGGGCAAGCCTGATAGCCGCCGCCATTCCCCCTATACCCGCTCCTATTACTGCGGCTCTTTTCTTCTCTATGTTTTCTCCTTCCATCATATCAGCCCCGTTAAGTCAAAGAAAATAACCTTTACAAGCAGTAACATCTTTCTGCCATTGGAGATACGGAACCGTTGTCCTGCCACTGCCTCGGGGGGTGTTTTCCTGATCTTTCTGAAAAGGGCCTGATAATATGAATAAGCAAGGTACACACCCCGGCGACTGCTTTGGTCAAGAGCCCTGATACCTTCCAGGGCCGCCCTGAAATCACTTTCAATATCCTCCTCGATCTGTTTTTTGTCTTCAGAGGTAAAACGATCAAAGTCGACTCCCGGAAAGTAGACTCTGCCACGGTCAATATAATCGCTTCTGATATCCCTGAGGAAATTGACCTTCTGAAAGGCCGATCCCAGCAGGCGCGCAGGCTCCCGTAGCCTGTCAAAACGCTGAGGATCGTCGTGACAAAGGACCCTCAGGCACATCAGTCCCACAGCTTCAGCGGAGCCGTAGATATACATTTTATAACTGTGATTGTCATGGTTCTTCTGTTCAAGATCCATCTCCATACTGAAAAGAAAGGCGTCTATGAATTCTCTGTCAATATTATATGTATTGACAGCCCACTGGAAAGAGTGCAGTACCGGGTTTGAGCTGACCCCTTCAGCAATAGCTTCCACAGTGTCATTGCGGAATCTGTCAAGCATCTCCCTTTGTCTGTGTCCGAAGAAGGTGTCAACTATCTCGTCGGCCAGCCTGGCGAATCCGTAAATAGCGTATATCGCGGGACGGTGCCTGACGGCCAGCGTCCGTATGCCCAGTGAGAATGAAGTGCTGTAGCCTGTTGTCACCTCGCGGCTGCACTTCAGGGCAATGGAATCATATAGTGTCAATTTCATTATCTATTCTCTGGACGGTTAGTTTAGAACTGATTATCACCATTGGCAATCCGGTACCCGGAACCGTGGAAGCGCCTGTATACCATACATTTGAAAAGACTTCATCCCTGTTTGACGGCCTGAAGCCACCCACCTGTGTCATATTGTGTCCCAGTCCCAGCCCGCTGCCGCGGTAGAGACCGAACATATTCTGCCAGTCTACCGGGTCAAGCACAATCCGTGTCATCAGGTTGGCTTCCACATTATGGCCCGTCCGGACCGAGAGGTCACTGATCACCGCATCGGCTATTCGTTCCCTGTCACTCCAGTCGGGCTTGAATCTGAGATCCGGCACCGGCACCAGGATAAAGATATTCTCACATCCCGGCGGTGCGCTCTGCGGATTAAAGATGGCATTTGCATTCACATAGTAATAGGGTTTGTCAAGCGATACCCTGTTACGGAAGATACCTTTCGAGTAAGGCTCATAGTCCCTGTCGCCCAGGAAATAGTTATGGTGATGAATATTTTCCATTTTCCCCTTCACGCCCAGGTACATGGTGAATGGTGCGAGGGTCCATTGCATACGGTCAAGCTTTTCATCACTGAATGCCGGCCGCCTGAAGACATGTCCGCGAAACATGGCTGCATCGGCGTTGACCACAAAGATGTCAGCTTCCCAACGTCTTCCTTCCGTGTCAATAAATGCCCTGTTCCTCTTACCCGATCCGTCAAAACCGGAGATTGTGACATTATAATGTATCTTTATCCCTGCCTTGTCAGCTTCGCGAAGCAGCCCCTCCACTATCCTGTACATCCCCCCTTCGACATTATGGTAGCCGTCATGAACCATCTCGGTATAGCTGAGGATAGAATATACAGCCGGGGTATCGAAGGGAGTGGCGCCAAGGAAGAACGAGACGAGAGAAAAGATTACCCTTACCTCATAGGAATTGAAGTACCGGCTCATCTCGCTCCACACTGAACGCAGCACCTTCGGTACATGCTTTAACGGCAGTTTGGTCATCTGGAAGAGGAAGTCGGGCAGTGATCTGAAGTTCCTTGAAAGGACACCTTTCTCAATATCATCAAACAGTACACCGGCTGATGCCAGGAACCGTTCCATCCTATTCCTGAAGCCAGGCTCGATATCTTCAAACTGACGGGAGAGTTTGTCAAGATCACGGTAGATGGTATACCATCTGTCACTGCCCCTGAAGTTTACGCGGTAAAGCGGGTCAATCTTCACAAACCGGAAGGGCATCTCTATTCCCGCATCCCTGACAAACTCCTCAAAGTGAAAGCTCATGCTGAAGAAGGTGGGGGCCATATCAAAGGTGAATCCGTCTGCAACCAGCTGGTTCAGCCTGCCGCCGGCCTGCCTGTACATCTCCACCATCTCCACCTCATAGCCCCGGCGTCTCAGGCGCAGAGCGGTAGCCAGCCCTCCCAGGCCGGCTCCGGCAATCAGCGCTTTTTTTGCTGTCATATAATCATTTAATCTTTTTCTCTATCTCCGGGAGCAGTTCATCACGCACCCACTGAAATTCAGGTTCTCTTTTGAGAGCCCTGAGGTAAGCCTCTCGTGATCCCTGGTAGTCGCCCATTTTATCAAGAAGCTGGCCCAGCAAAACCATGGTATTCAGGTACCTCCAGTTACATGATGAGAGTCCGTTGTTGGCTTCGAAGAGTCGCAGGGCTTCCCTGAATGAGGCAGCAGCCTTCTCACGTGATCCGCCGGCAAAAGCAGGCATATGGGCTTCTGAGTTTGCCTTCTCTATCCATACAGCAGCCGAGCCTTTCCCCGCTTCCATGGATTTTTCAAGCTGTTTGAGGGCTTTCGGACCCAGGGTCACTGCCCGGGCAGGATTCAATCCCATCCGGAAGCCAAGGAGTGCCACCCGGAATGCCTCCGTTTCGGCCCTGTATTCCGGAAATCCGGCGAGTTGTTCAATCTCGCTGCCAAATGCTTCTATCATTGGCCTGGCAGCATCTTTCTCATCCCTGCCGAGCAGGTAACCGATATACCCATATCTGGCTTCCGCCAGCGTGTACAGGGTGACTGCCTTCGGGTCATTGCGATGCTGCTCCTGCAATTCTTGCATACCCCTCTTCCACATCTCCATGTTGCCGGTGATATATCCCCTGTATATGGTACAACTGCTACGGTCAGCCTGGGCCATTACGGCAGCTGATGACAGCGTGAGCGTGATCAGCAGTATGGCTGTTATTGCTCTTCTCATTTTATCGTTCGTCCTTTCCATTCAAAATTTTTACGGGCACGCCTTCTTAATGACAGGTATGCAATATGATAAAAGGAGGCAATACCCGGTAACAGCCATACAAGATTTTCACTGATCCTTTGTCTGCTTGTTGAGGCAATCATAGCATTAAGACCCACAACCAGCATGAGATAGAGGGCAGTGAACTGCCATGGCAGGAAGAAAATGAGAATCAACCCTGCCAGGCCTGTCACTGCAAAAAGCAGCAGGAAGGTCAGACTGTTGCCGAACATTGAAAAGATATTTCTTGAGAAGCCGTTAACGCCCTCCATATATCCATGGTACATCCGGCATTCAATCTCCTTGCGGCCCACGAGAGTATCACCCTTTAATCCTGACCTCTTCACCAGTCTCATGATCTCTATGTCTTCTGCCATCCTTTCTCGCACCCTTTCATGAAACCGGTACCGCCTGTATGTTCCGCCGTGGAACATCATCATCTGGCCGTTGGCAGCCGAGAATGAGCTCCACCTGCAGCGGCGTATCAGAAAGAGAGGCAGCAAAGAAAGCAAAATCCTGAACATGAAGGGCACCACTATCTTTTCACCTCTGCTTCTCATCTTCTGCCTGGGGAACATTGACAGCAGTGCCAGCCTGTGTCTGGCGGCATAGTTGACAGCCCGCCTGAGCAGGTCTTCACCCACTGTTACATCAGCGTCGAGAAAAAGGAGGTAATCATTCTTTGCCTCCTGTGCCAGCCTGTGGCATGCATGGTTTTTCCCAGTCCATCCTTCAGGCAGTTTATCGCCGCAGAGGCATCTTACCCGTTTGTCTATCCGCGCATAACCGGCAATGACCTGTGTACTGTTATCCGTTGATCCGTCATCATAAACCAGTATCTCGGCATTCTTGTAGGGCAGCACCGCAAGTGAACCAAGCAGCCTTCCGATATTCCTCTCCTCATTCCTGACAGGGATGAGCACAGAGAGCGAAGGGAGATGCTCCTCATCAGTGACGATAAATGGCAGGTATGGCCTGGAAAGCATGTTTACCAGCGCCACCATAAAGCGGAGGAGTGTCAGGAAGAGAACGAGGCACCCGGCTATTGTCAGTATCATGAAGGTATCTGGTTAGAAATGCACTCGTCAAGGAACATATTGTAAGCTTCTTCCAGGTCAGTGATACTTCTTTCCCTGGCCGCGTACTCAATCACCCTCACATACAGCCCCGGTTTCTTCTCCGAATACCAGTCTGGCAGTGCAACATAGAACAGGATCATAAGTTTGTCTGAGGCGCCGGCAATCACACGCTCGGTCCCCCTCTCGAACCGTATCGGCCTTCGGTGTATTGAGGTGATGACCCCCTGGGGATATACCACCACCATGTTGTCTGCATCGTGCAGCAGGCCGGAAGTATAACTGAGAGTCTCCACAACAGTGCGTGAACCCCGCTTAATAGAAAAAGCCCCTGCCTTGTTCAGAAAGAGTCTGTTCTCCAACTGCTCCTCAAGCATCATGATATGAAACTTCTTGTGAAGGAACAGATCATTCAGCCTATAGGCGATGAACCCGTCCCACCAGCTGAAATGGTTGCCGATAAGCAATACCGGCCTGCCGGTAGTATTGATGTTGCATTCAATGATGACATCGTTAAAATATCTCTTCAGCCTGTTGAGTGAATAGAAACTGAAGAAACGGACAAAAAACGGGATATGTTTGGCTTTAATGATCATTTGCGGTCGGTTACAACCAGTGAACGGTCCGGAATCCTGTAATCCTCCGGGATGACCGGCAGCTCATTATCGTCTCCTTGAGGCAGCTGCTGAAGGTACCTCACCAATGACAGCCACTCCTGACCCTGTTGTATTCCGGGTGCTTCCGGATCAAAATCAATGACGGTCAGATCCATGTCGGTAACGGGATTGCCTTCACCGTCCTTGGGAACTACATTGATAAGGCCCAGCGACATTTTCTTGATTATACCCACGAAATCAAGCATATAAGAGTTAGCCACTATTGAATAGAGTCTTTTGTTATCCTTTGAAGCGTTTACCTCGGTAACGTTTCCCTCCCTGTCTGTGAATTCCATTTTACGGATCTTGTTAAGCAGCCCTCCCCTGGGGTCATACTCTATCCGCAGATGTGAGTAATAGCAGAAGTGTGCCGGTGTGGAGGCTGATGACATTATGAGTATCTCGGCTATATTCTTCAGCTCCCTCCCGGTAACCCAAAGGCGCGAAAGAGGATAGCCCGGCACGATACTGTTTCCTGATCCCAGAGACATCACCCTGAATATATCTGCAACACTCTGTGTTCCCGGCAGTATCGGGTCACGGATTACACCTGCGGCCACCATGGCTATGTCAGTGCCGGGGCCGTAATCATTGACGTAGTAATGGATCGCATCAGCAATGAGTGCACCCAGGTTGCTTGCTGCCAGGTCTCCGTGTTCATCTGTCTCCATACGGAAGGGGGCCACTGCCACGGGCATGTCATAGCTCAGCCGGAGTGGCTCCAGCACGGACCTGTTAACTTCCAGCTTCTGCTTTTCAATATCCTCCTGTACAGATGCCACAGCATCTGCTGCATCATTGACGGGGATCATCCTGTAACTGTCCATCTTTACCTCATTCCCTGTGACGGTCAGATCCATCCTCCCGACATGCGTTCCGGAACTACCGGTACTGACGACAGGCACCCCGTTGACAATAAGGGGTTCTTCAAGATAAATATGTGTATGGCCTGATATGATCACGTCTATTCCCTTCACTTTTCTTGCAAGCTCAGCGTCCTCACCGGCCCAGTTTCCCTTTTTGTCCCTTGAGACACCGCTGTGCGACAGGCAGATGATGACATCACAGTCCTGTTTTTTCAGTTCCTTCACCAGTCGTTTTGCAGCCTTTACATTCTTCTCAAATATGATTGGAACCGCGTATGGCGCTGATTCGTCTGCATCCTCACCCAGAAGTGAGAATAGTCCGACCCTGATGCCATTAACCTCCTTGATCACCCATGGTCTGATAAGACCATCACGCATCACTGCCTCAAAAGCGTCATCGGCAGGATCACCGGGATCAGTGATGCCGTTCCCGAGGAGCATGACAGGTATCTCCCCTCTCTCTTTTCCCTTGCGGATGATACCGGCATAAGCCTCCGGCCCGAAGTCGAAATCGTGATTGCCTACTGCCATCACATCATACCCCGCCTTCTTCATCATTGGCAGCTGGAATCCCGTTCCGGGTTCAAGAGCCTGAAAGAGGGTTCCCATTAGGGCATCGCCACCGTCAACCACCAGTGTGGAGCCGGGATTCTCCTCCCGTACGGATGCAATAATACCCGCAATGCGTGCCAGCCCTCCAAGGGTGGGATCATTGTCTGCCACGCCGGGAGTATAGGCTGACTCAGGTGCAAATCCCTGGAGATGAGAGTGGAAATCATTGGTATGCAGGATTGTCAGCTTCGTCCCCTGCTGGGCGTATGCCATCATCGCAGACACAAGTAAAAGTGTCAGTATTACTGTACGTTTCATGTTGTCCTAAATTTGGGATTAAGGTAGCAAAAAAGCTTCATATCCCTGCCACAGAGGGGCTAAAAGAATTGCCTTATCCGGAGATAGAATGGTTCCGGATCATGCAGAACAGGTTTTTCTTTCAGGCAGATCGGTCAGCCGGACTACAGGTATACAGTGAACCCCATCCTGATAAACGGGCCCGGATTGATGTACCTGACAACGATCTCTGCTGCCTCCATCTCCCCGGTAGTCGCATTCATTCTCCAACAACTCCTCATGTATCCGGCCATAATATCAAAGGTCACCATATCAGCCAGTGGAACTGCCACACCCAATGACAACCCTGTGTTGAACAGGTAATAGCGGTACAAATCCGGGGCACCACCTGATGTGGGAATTTTCTCGACGGATTCTCCGGCCGTTAATTCGAACTCTGCAAAGGGATAAATCTTTTCAAGTGTATAATAATACCTGATCCATGGTCCAATAGCTGCAGTTGTCTCTGTCATCCTGCCCTCACTGGCTACATGCTTCATCGAAG
>CAZVLJ010000044.1:0-20350 GCA_964627825.1 uncultured Rikenella sp.
ATCCTCTACGAGGATCCTCTTATCAAGGTCTGCCTTATACAATTCCTGATCCTCTGCGAGGATCCTCTTACCAAGGTCTGCCTTATACAATTCCTGATCCTCTGCGAGGATCCTCTTATCAAGGTCTGCCTTATACAATTCCTGATCCTCTACGAGGATCCTCTTACCAAGGTCTGCCTTATACAATTCCTGATCCTCTACGAGGATCCTCACCGTACATTAACGGAATTCAGCTTACAAACAGACTTTTACTGGAATACTCCGGATCACACGTCACATTGACATTCAGCTTGCGCAAGCCCGCTTCATCACCCGGGGTGGGTATATGGGTCAGATGCACCTCGCAGCCTCGAAGAAGCGTCAGCTGTTCCAGCGCTGCCTGGGCGGCAGGATTGCTTAGCCCGCTGATACCCAGCAGTATCAGCGTCTCCTCCACATCCAGGCTCACCTCCTTGCCGTTGAGGATGTCCTTCTTAAGGTAAGTGACCGAGTCAATAAGATTCTTTGGCAGCAACAACAGGCTGTCGGGAAGACCGGCCATATGTTTTGTGGCATTGAGTATAAGACTCGAGGCGGCATGCATCAGCGGCGAGTTCTTACCTGTAATAATGGTGCCATCGGCAAGCTCAATGGAGGCCCCGCAGTAAATACCGGCATTACCCTTGCCACCCTTCTCCGCCTCCTTCATCGCCTTCCTGGCAGGTAACACTACCTTCCTGTCCTCCGGTTTAGCCCGCACCTTATCCATGATCTTCGCTGCATGCTCCAGTACTTCCTTGTCAGCCAGCCCGATGGCATACTCCACGGCACACCTGAAGTAACGGCGTATGATCTCCTGGTGCGCAGCTTCCTGTATCACATCGTCATCGACAATCCCGGCACTGGCGCGATTGACACCCATGTCGGTGGGCGACTGGTACATTGACTCGCCGCCGGTGATCTTTTCAAGTATCCTTTTGAGCAGATGGAACGCCTCAATGTCCCTGTTATAGTTGACCACGTTCGTGCCGTAACGCTTCAGATGGTAGCTGTCTACCAGCACCTCGTCCTTCAGGTCAAGGGTGGCAGCCTCGTATGCGATGTTAACCTTGTGGTCTATGGGCAGATCCCAGATGGGAAAGGTCTCGAACTTGGCATAGCCGGCCTTAACACCACGGCGGTACTCATGGTAGAGGTTGCACAGACAGGTGGCCAGCTTGCCGCTGCCGGGCCCCGGACCCGTCACCACAACAATGGGATTGGTAGTCTTGATATATTGGTTGGCACCGTAACCCTCGTCGCTGACTATCAGGTCCACATCGGTAGGATATCCTTTTGTAGGAGAATGGGTGTAGACCTTCACTCCCCTGTGCTCCAGTTTGTTCCTGAAGGCCTTTGCGGGATGCTGTCCCGTGTAGCGGGTAATGACAACGGCAGTCACATCGATGTCCCACTCCCTGAAGTCGTCTATGGTCTTCAACGCATCGGCATCGTAGGTTATCCCGAAATCGGCACGTACCTTCTTCCTTTCAATGTCACCCGCATGAATGCAGAGGATCACATCAATCTTGTCTTTCAGCATCTGCAACAGCCTCATCTTGACGTTCGGGTCAAACCCGGGCAGAACCCTGGCGGCGTGGAGATCATACAACAGCTTGCCCCCGAACTCGAGGTAAAGCTTATTGTTGAAACGGTTCACACGCTCAAGGATGGCAGCAGTCTGCTCCCTGAGGTACATCTCATTGTCAAACCCAGTGTTGTATCTATCAGTCATTTAAAGGCCCCCGAACCGCTATTCCGACAAGCGTAAGGATCAGCTTTCAATATTAAGGAAATTTTCACTTAAGGAAGATTGTTGGAGGAAAAATTAATGTTTTTTAAATTAACAAATTGCTTTATCTTTGATTATGAAGTCAGTACATGTAGCTTATTTAAGATTCAATTCATATCATATGATCATGGAAAATAAGAGAGTGCTGCTTTTTTTGCATATCCCCGTTCTGCTGGTGGCTGTTCTATCAGCCTGGTTTTTCAGCGCTGATGATGTCCCCGAAGGCAGAAAGTGGTACACTACACTGTCAACCCTGGTGATGGTTATCTGGATGCTGGCCTCCTTTTATGTTTTCTACTCATATCTCGTTCCCCGGTATCAGATGAAGGGCGACAGAAGGCGTTTCTGGCTGTTGTCAGTGCTGTTTGTGCTTGTGTTGATGCCTGTGATTGGTATGGCTATGCTCCTTGTCACCGGAACCAGTGCGCTGAGTTTATCGGAGACTCTGTCTGCAGAAGGGCTGATGCCATACCTGGGGAGTGTGGTCATCACCCTTGTCTGCGGTACCCTGGGGGCACTCTACAGGCTGCTGCTGGAGCGGTTTCACGCCACCTGAAGCGGCAACGGATCAACAGTATTTTCGCCGGACACTAACTCTTCCCTGCCGCATGCCCGGGCAATTACCGCCCGGTAATAGTGTACTGAATAAGTAAATATTAATTACAGACCAGGTTTGGCACGGGACTTGTAGCTATCCTTTTGTAAGACATCGTCTTATAAATGAATTGCTTGAATTAAAAGCAAATATGCCATGAAAAAGATATCAAAATGGGTGCTGCCCGTAATGCTGGCGGCCCTGCTGCTTGCAGGCTGCGAAGGATATGGTGAGCGTATAACTGCTGAGGTTATTGATCACTCGGGCTGCAAGGACCTCAAGTCAGGGTCGGCTGACGGCACTACCCCTGATACCCTTTCATGCATTAACTACGCCTTCGAGGCCTCTTCAGGGACACTTCAGATTACTCATGTCAACGCGGGCTTCAACTGTTGCCCCGGCAGGCTGACCTGTCATGCAGAGGTAAACGGAGACACGTTGTTCATCAAGGAGAGCGAACAGCATCCTGCCTGCAGCTGCAACTGCCTGTTTGATGTTGATATGACGGTCAAGGGACTGGAAAGCCGCGAATACATCATAAAGATACTTGAACCATACTGCGGCAAACAGGAGAAGCTTATTGCACATGTTGATCTGGCTGAGACCCCCTCCGGCTCATTCTGTGTCACAAGGAAGCTTTATCCATGGGGCATCATGAGATAAGCGGCTGCCCGGCACAAAATCCATCAATCAACAGAAAACCTTCCGGTCATTGATCCAGCAGCGACAGGTATTTCCTGACATACTCATCGCGCGAGGCTGAGCGGTATTGCATTATGAACCTGGGGTGTTCCATTGCCACTATCCTGTCGAAGAAACGGTGCTTCTCGTTCAGCGTACGGAGGAACTTCTCATTCTTACCGGTGCCAAGGCAGTAGCACACCTCGGTTGATACTCCCATCGTTATCTGCTCCCTGATGTTCCATATGATGAAATCCATGACGGCCACGATAAGGTCGGGCCGGTCATAATAGTTGTAGTTCTTCTCCCTTCCGTTGGCGCCTCTCTGGGTGAAGCCCAGGGGGCAGACGGAGGTGATGTAGAAGTTGCTGTAAAACCGCTCCGGACCACCGTAAGCTTTGATAACCTCATAGACAAAGACTGACGAGGGCTCATGCGTCTGTTTCCCATTGTATGGGATACCGCATTCTGCCGTGAGCCTCTTTGTGTCAGTGAAGGGTACCCCGGTGAATCCTGCCCCGAAGCGGCCGGGATTGATGCCCAGTATCAGGCGCCGTGGCCGGTTGTCATCATAGAACTTCCTGTAGAAGGCAGAGGATACCTCTAAGATGTAATCATCACCGCTGCGGAAAGGGTTCATGATGCTGATCCCTTCCGGCAACGTTCCCCGGAACTCCACCTTCCGGTTGAACTCAATGACCCTGTCAGCAAATGTCTTCATCTATTTAATCTTACGTTTAATAGTTTTATCACGAAGCAGGGAGTATAATTGTTACCTGCCCGGCTACCTTCTCACCCTGGGAGATTGACGGGAATCATATCCCGGAGGGCTGCCATCTGTCCTGGTGTTCTCTTCTCCAGTGCAGAACATTTTAGGATGGCAGAAACTTAGCCTGCCCGAACAGGCCTCCGGATCAGCTCCACCGAGACTGCCACTATCCACAGGAAGTAAACCAGCCATGCAATACCATTGATGGCAGCAAACTGGCCGGACGGATCATTCTGAATAAGTGTGGCGATGCTCAGGATGGCTGCTGTGCCAGTTATCATTCCGGCCCAGCCCGTCCATCGCGCAAAGACACCACTGCGGATGATGATTATTGAGGCGGCTGTCATGGCTATGCCGCCAAAGGCGCCGGAGACGGTGTATGCATAGAAATTGCCCGCCATGCCATATTGCGCTATTGAGGGGGTGACAGCACCTCCCAACATGGCCAGGGACATGATAAAAGTACCGGCTATGGTTCCTATAGCCGGAGACATAATTGCCCCGGCCCAGGTAATACGGGTCCATATTGCCGGCTCGCCCTCCGCCTTGCGGAGTCGCTCACACAGCCCGGCATAAAAAGGAAAATAAAACAGCAGGAAAGCCATCCCTGCGAGGTAATGACCAAAACGGTACCACTGACCGTTTTCGGCAAACCAGGCCACATGATCCGCTTCAACACTGTACGCGGGCGGCATTTTGTTGATGCCTGAAGCGACAAACGAGACCAGGACAAAGAGTATCCCGGCGATGCCGCTTAATTTCCATGGATTCTTAAAGATGTTCATATCAGACTGACATTTTAGGGGTTCGGTCATCATCTGTTGTGAAGGGAGCTGTCCGGCACCTGTCCGAAGCAGTCCCTCCACCTGTGCCTGCAGCGGCACGGAAGAAACGAAGCACAATTTACGAATAAACCATAAAAACCGTGAAAATCATAACGAAGAATGCTGGCTGACATTGTTCCACTTCAACAATCACACTTTTCAATTGTTTTTGGTATATCACATGACATAAACTCTTTACATCATGACACCAAACGCTGAAAAACTGGTTATTACCGTATCAACTACAGTAAACGCACCCCTGCAACGGGTATGGGATCTGTTCACCGGACCAATGCACATCATTCACTGGAACAATGCATCGGACGACTGGCAGACAAGCTACGCCGAAAATGATCTCCGTTCCGGCGGCACATTCCTCTCCAGGATGGAAGCCAGGGACGGCTCTGAAGGATTTGATTTCACCGGCAGATACAGTGAGGTTGTCCCCGGTGAGTCCATAGCATACACCATTGACGACGGAAGGAATGTTCATATCACCTTCCGCAGGAAGGAAGGAGAAACGCTGGTCACGGAGTCGTTCGAGGCCGAAGATCATCATAGCGCAGAGCTGCAGAAAACCGGCTGGGAGGCCATACTTTATAACTTCAAAAAGTATGTGGAAGGCTATGGCCCGAAGGAGATGCACCATTTTGAGGTTACCATAAATAATTCCCCTGAAAATGTCTTCCGGATTATGCTGGAGAAAGAGACGTACAGTAAATGGACTTCGGCGTTCGATCCGACATCCCGGTTCATCGGTTCGTGGAAGAAAGGGGAGAGGATCACCTTCCTCGGCACGGATCCCGACGGCAAGACCGGGGGAATGGTCTGCAGGATCAGGGAGAACATCCCGGGGAAATTCCTCAGTATCGAGAGTCTCAGGGAGATAGTCGACGGTATAGAGGTCACAGGAGATGAGAAGACCAACATCTGGAGCGGCTCTCTGGAGAATTACACCCTGAAACCGGTCGGCAGCAGAACACTGCTGTTCGTTGACACCGACATTCCGGCTGACTTCAGGCCTTTTTTAGCGGAGGCATGGCCAAAGGCGCTGGAGGAACTGAAGACACTGTGTGAATAATACTACCTGTCATCTGTGTCCTTCCCATACACTGTTCCTGAGCATCACACACTGTTCAACGGGCATGCTTAACTCAGCCTCTCCGGCCGTGTCAGGCATAGATATACCTGTACCGGCAGCATAAGTCGTCAGTCAAACCGCCGGTCCCTTCAGGATTACCGGTACCTATCTCCCGGGAAGAGTGCTTTCCTCAACAAACTGGTTAGTGTAAAAGAGATGGATGTAATCGCCGCTGGCATCCTCATTAAGATCCTGCAGGGTACTGGTACCGTGTTGCACAAGACCATGCCAGGTATAGGCTGATGAGGTGCCCATGCTGTAAAAGTAGTCCTTTCGGTTCCAGATAGCCAGTCCTGTCACCAGCGGATCGGAATAATCACTTCTTCGCCGGTAGGCGAGATAGATCAAATCACCTCCGGAGCCCTTGTTCAGATCTGTGTTGATCTGGACGAAGCCCGTGCCGAGATCAGATAACTGTTCCCTGTCAGTTTTGTCAACCAGGCCTACAGCGGATACCGGGATAATCATATCATTTTCAAGACCGGGCAGGTAATAGATCCATAGTGTGGCTCCGCCTGCCCCTTTATTAAGATCATAGGGAAGCTTGTAATAATCACGGTTATTCACCTTATATGGGTCAGGCGGGAGAGGACTGTCTACTATCATCAGGTCAAGGATACAGAATCTCGGCGTGGGGTGAACCAATATCTCTCTGTCGGTAGCCCAGGTGGCAAAACTGTTTTCCAGTTCTGTCTTGCGGGCTTCGTCATCGCAGAACTCCCAGATCGGTATCAGCCCGTTCTGTGTGTAGTTACAGAATACCAGTTTGTTTGGGACACTGTTGAGCCACGAATCATAGTCGTTTTTGCTGATGATGTTATGCCCAAGCTGGCTGTCACCACCATATACTTCGAGGTGCTGTTCCATATTTGATGCGAACACGTCAAATTCCTGCTGGGTGATCACCGAGGTGTTCAGGGAGCCTGACCCAAATCCTTTTGAGAAACTGGCTTCGGCATATACTGCCACGTTGACGCTCTCCTTTACATCACGTGTGCGGCCTGAGACACTGTAGTCCGACCTGGCACCGACGACGACCCCCGTCATGCAATGTGTACCATAGAGATTAAAGATGGCCGATGCCGGTACTGACAGGTCATTGAGCTTGCTCTTTACCTGTGCGGTCAGGTAAGGTTTCAGGTCTGTAGCATCCCAGTCGGTCGGGAGTCTCAGCTGGTACTTGTTAATAAGAATATGATACGTTGCAAACGAATATGAATCATAGGAGTATCTCTCCCTGGAAAAATTCGTTTCAATTGATCCGCTGAAGAACATATAGCTGCCCTGCAGTCCCACCGAGGCGCTCAGTGAGCTGGAATAGGTGCTGATACTTGTTCCTGAGGTCTTCATGAAGGTGCTGTTCTCAAGGTCTTTCTTCTCCACAAGGCCGTCAGCATTGAGTCTCTGGTAATCCAGAATATGCTCTCTGACTTTTGCTTCATCGGCAAAATTGTCAAATACGTCGTACCCTGCCCCCAGGTCCATGAATCCGTCAATGGTCTCCGGATCATCAAATGGATCAAACGGACCGGGCAACTTGTTGCACGAGGTGAAGATCAAAATCACAGTGAGAACTGTCAACAGAGGAAGAGTGTGACGATGCCTGCAATCAGGCGGCTTAAATAGATTAAATAATGGTTTCATGGCAAGCAGATTAAGTCTAAAGACAATGGTTGTCAAACCAAAGGTAGACGATTCGGGTATGCGAGTCAATTTTTTTATTCCATACACTGTCAAAATAAATTTGACTTGAAATGAATGTCTTCGTTAATTTGTTTAACATTTCAGTCGTAACTGTTAATGCTATTAATGTATAACTGTCCGTTAATAATTGCACCTGTAAACGTATAATATTGATTCAGAGAATTTTGTACAATGAGACCTGTAAGGGCGAGAGATCAGAAGAGGGATCTGGTTTTCAAATCTCATGTAAGTCACATTAGACCAATACATTAAAAATCAAATAATCCCATGAAAGGAAATGTAATGATTCAGGTTAAGGTCCTGACCGTGATCACGGCAGTTCTGATGCTTTTTCCCGGCTGCAAAAAGCAGGATGAACCCGAAGTGGTTAAAGATGCTGAGGGTAACGTCTATGAGACCGTTAAAATTGGCGACCAGGTGTGGATGAAGCAAAACCTTCGTACCGGGAGCTATCGAGACGGTTCCTGGCTGTTGACAAACCTGTATGCTGATTTTGAGTGGGCAAGCGCCGGTGCGGCATGCTGCATCTATCATCCCAGTTATGTCGACGAGCTTAACCACGAGTCTGAGGTACTTAACGCCTATGGCATGCTTTATAACTGGTATGCTGTTACCGATCCGAGGGGATTGTGTCCTGTTGGCTGGCGTATCCCCACTGAAGCAGACTGGGAGAAGCTGATAGATCATCTCGGGGGGCCGGGTGAAGCAGGAGGGAAGCTCAAGAGCGAACGAACGGTTCCCGATGATCATCCGCGGTGGGAGAATCCTAACTCCGGTGCCAGTGATGCGGTTGAATTCGCTGCCATTCCTGCCGGTTACCGGAGCTCCATGGGCAGCTATGAAGGAATTGGCTACTACGCCTGCTGGTGGAGCAGCACACAGTATGATGCTAATTATGCATATTCCTATTACATCTATACCACTAACACTCAGCTGGAGTTGTCAAACGACAGAAAGCGGGCAGGTTACTCTGTCCGGTGTATAAAGGAATAACCCCCAAAATTGCTAGTGCTGCCGCTGCCGGTCAGTACATTGTCTCCCAGGGTGCCGTCAGCTGTGCAAAAAAGTGCCGGTCCGGGCTGCACTGTGTCAAGGGCGAAACCGTCAGTAAACCCGAGCCGAATGCGGCAGCCATCTCAGTCGCAGCTCCTCCCATGGGCATATGGTCTGCTATCAGGAAGAGTGAGCCTCCCTCTTCAACCCATTCTCTGACAGTCTCAACCTCGTCAGGAGTGAAAGCGGAATCAACCGGCTTGTGCCAGTTACGCACATTGACCTCGCTGAGAGCATTGGCAATAACCAGGATGCGGCAATTTTTCAGCTTTGACATCTCAAACTGCCCGGCATACCCATCAGTAACGTAACCGTCCCGCTCAAGCAGCATAGCAAAAGGGAGATAGCGGCCACCCCGCGTATGAAAGTTATTATGCACCTCGTCAATATATATCAGAGGGCCCTCCTTCAGGGCGTAAGCCGGATTTTCAATCGGCGGGGCATAGCCCGTGTCAGGCACCTGCTGCCCGAATGCTGGTAGTATAACCAGCATGGTGGTTGTAAGAACACTTAGTAATCTTTTCATGGCTTTATTGACTAATTTAACCCGAAGTTAGGCAATCTGTGAGACCTCTCTATATGCCAGCGAATTATAATTTCTCACATGTTCCCCGGTCATCATCCAACCTGTTCGCGGATCTTTTACCGCAGGCCGGCTACAACCCGAAAATAAACTTGACTTCTCATTATTAATGGTTTATATTTGTACATGTGAATGTCTGTAAGGGGTTTAACCTTAGCCGCCTCTGCCTGTGAATTAGACAGGACAGAAAGGCAGAGAAGGTGTATAAGTTGTTAAAACTGTCTGTTCTTCGGAATTTATGGACAAGACCGTTACGGCAAGAGAGAAGGAGGTCCTAGTACTCATCTCCCAGGGCTTCTCCACCAAGGAGATTGCCTTGCAGCTTTGCATCTCTGAAGAGACTGTCAAGTCTCATCGTCATCATCTGTTTAATAAATTCTCCGCCAGGAATTCGCCACACCTTATACAGAAGGCCCTCAACGAAGGGATTATAAATGATACTAAAACTCCTCCTTCTGAAAAGATTCACCCAAAAGGGTGATTGACTTTACCTGCCCGATGGCAGAACTTTATCTGTTGAAACCGGTGTTGCACTGGAGTACCGGATTTTCTGCTAATTAAATTTTTGTCATTATGGAGCCCGGGCAAAAAGCAGCCGCATTGACAGAAATATTAAAGATGAGGCTGGAAAAGTACAAACAAACACGTGATCTTCAATTTAAGGTAAACATCGCCCTTTGGACACTTATAATCCTGATTGGCTATAAGTGTGAGAAAACCCTTGATCTTGAAAATTGGAGCGGCTATCTCATTTTCGGTATAATAGCACTGGCGGTTTCCTTTTGCCATTACTATCTCTGGCTTAGGCCGGTGTCAGAGTCAATGGCCAGGGATAGTGCCATTGCACTCCGACTTCAGAATGAGGTGGAAAACATAGTTTTAGATAAATCTGATGAACCGGAACGTGACCTTGATGAGATCAGCCGCTCCTATTATACAATGAACCTCTTTCTTGCCGGTATCACACTTTTACTCATGATCCTGCTGGGAATATTCCTCGCTCTGTGAACAGATGAGATTGCCTGCAAACTGACAATGCCTGATCAATAATGCCAGGCAACCACTTTCATATATTAAAACTACTGAGCTATGACAACAATAAAATACTTGAAAACAAACACTTCCAGGCTATACCAGGAAGCTGCATCCAACAAGATGAAGATTGAACTTCTCTGGGGCGACAGGGTTGAGGTTCAGGACGGGAACCCCGTTAATGGAAGGGTTAAAGCAAAAGCCAGGGGGCAGGAGGGCTATGTAAAACTATCAGACCTTGGAGATGACAGACTCCTTGAAATCTATTTCATTGATGTAGGCCAGGGTGACTCAGTCCTCATGGTTACTCCTGATGGCAGGCATCTCCTTATCGACGGGGGTTATAAACGCAGTGCCCAGAACCACGGCAAAAGCGCAGCTGATTTCGTCGATTGGAAATTTTTCAAGGATTACGGGACGAATCAGATCACTCTTGATTGCATGGTCTCGTCTCACTGTGATGCCGATCACTATGGAGGACTGTGGGATCTGGTCAATCCGGTTGAGAAGAAGAAACTTGACTGTAAAGAAGAGATCAGCATAGGGCACTATTATCATCCCGGTGTGGCATGGTGGAAGAAACCGGGAGGAACAAAATTCACGGGTGCTACAAGCAAAGGCTATATCACAGACCTGATGGAAGACTTAATTTCCGTTGAAGAGGGCCTGAAGGCCGGCGCAAAGCCTGAACTGGCAGGAGAGTGGGCAGACTTCCTTCAGTGCCTGGTAGACCTGAGGGTGCCGATTTCCAGGCTATCTTATGTTCCATCCGAAGGTACCGGCTTTCTTCCGGGATTTGAGAACCCTGATGGTGTTACGGTCAGAGTCCTTGGCCCGGTTGAGACAACTGTGAATGGTAAGCCTGGACTCAGAGACTTTGGAAATGATTCACAGAATACAAACGGAAACTCGCTGGTTTTCCGGATAGACTATGGCAGAACAAAGATCCTCGTTGCCGGTGACCTCAACAAAGCCAGTCAGCATCACCTTCTTGATGAGTACAGGGGAAACAGGCTGGAGTTTGCAGCTGACGTTTTCAAGTCATGTCATCATGGCAGCGACGACTGCTCGTTGGAGTTCCTTGAGACAGTGCATGCCTCGGCAAGTGTTATTTCATCAGGTGATGATGAAACTCATTCACATCCCAGACCAAACATCGTTGCAGCATGTGGCGCCACCGGCTTCAGAAAGATCGAGAATGACGAGATGATAACCCCTTTGGTATTCTGCACAGAAGTCTCGCGAAGTGTCCGGATGGCAAATCCTTACGAGGTTGACTACAAAGGGTACCCGCTCAACGGGAAGAGTATTGACATAAAGCTCCTTGATGAGACCAAAACTGACATCTGGTATGAAAGGATCACTTCGCCAGGACTTAAGCCCTCCAGAAAGAAGAAACCAATGAAACAGATACACATTGTTGACGGTCTGGTCTACGGACTAGTCAATGTCCGAACTGATGGCAACACTATCCTTTGCGCTACTCTGAATGAAGGGAAGAGCAAGTGGGAGATAAAGAAGTTCCAGTCAAGGTTCTAGGATATATGATTCTAAAACTTTTTCTGAAATACCCTGATTAACTAAAACATAGTAATCATGAAAACCAAAGGTACAATTCTGCATTTGCTTTATGACAGATGCATGGTTAAGACTTTTATTGTCACCCCCATTCTTTTATGCATTCTGTCAGTACCTCTGCTTGCTCAGCTTCAGGATAACAAGGAGTATTATGTGAAGCTGCACACCCGTGAGTTCATCCCTCAGGAAGGCATTAAAGCCGAATTTTCCGGAAAGATCAGGGGAGAGATTGTCTCCGGAATGAATCCCCATATTATGGTTCAGTTTAAACAGATCCCTTCCCTGCATGAAAGAAGCCTTCTTGCTGACAGGGGCATGAAGCTGTTGAACTATATCGGTAACAGGACATGGTATGCCTCCGTTTCAGATACTGCAGCCCTGAATTTTCAACTCCCTGAAAGAATAAAGCAGCACCCGGTGCTGGGTCTTATCAGATCATTGGAGCCTGTCAGTGCAGAAGATAAAATTTCTCCCGGCCTTAGAGACAAAGGGGTAGCCGCCTGGGCCAGGACAACAGATGGGAAAGTAAGCTATCTGATCACCTGTTTTAAAGACGTTGATTTAAACAGGCTCAGAAATACAATCATAAGCCTCGGAGGTGAGATAGTTGGAGAAATAAAGCAATTCGGTCATCTTGTTATTAATATTGATGAAGCCAGGCTGATGGACGTTGCAATGCTTGATCAGGTTCTGTGGATTGAACACATACCACCCCCTGCAGGACCTGAATCAAACAGGATCAGGACTCATGTGCAGGCCACATTGGTTCAGAATGCTCCATATAACTTAACAGGGAATGATGTCAAGGTAGGTATTTTCGAATGGAATCATGTTTTACAGACTCATTCCGATTTTTCCGGGCGTGCTGTAAGAAAAGATGCTACTGCCTATGATCCGCATCATCATACAACTATGGTAGCAGGAATTATTGGGGGAAATGGCAGTCAGAGTGCAGCTAACGGAGGCACCGCATATCAATGGAAGGGAATGGCTCCTGGTGCAGATCTGTTTTCATACAATGCGAATACCGGAGGAACAACAGCGCAGGATTATCTTGATTATGCAGGTGATCTGCAGGGTGCAGTAGGAACAGATCTTATAGATATTGCCAATAATTCATGGGGATCTACAGGAGGTTGTGCGGTTGCTGATTATGGTCTATATGAGGGTTTGTGCCCCGACCTGGATGCAGCGGTCATTGGAGACCTGGGGAAGCCCGTGACAATTGTCTTTTCAGCCGGGAATGAAAGAGACGGTTATGGTGAGGACCCTCAATCAACAGATTGCATTGATAATGCCGCCCCGCCATACGAAAACTATTGGAATTTGAATTTTCCCAAAGCAGCAAAGAACATTATCGCGGTAGGGGCCATAGATTCCTACGATAACACTATGACACAATACAGCAGTTGGGGTCCTTTGTTGGATGGAAGGCTTAAGCCTGAGATAACAGCATCTGGCCATCACAATGGAAGAGACCAGAATAATATATCAATTGTTGATCCTGATAACATGTATGGTGATCCTCCATACTACACCAATGGTGCCGGTTATAGAACTCCCGGATATGTGAATAACTATGTGTATGGTTGGTTTGCTCAGACATCATGCGCAGCAGCAGCCACATCAGGTTGCCTTGCCCTGTTGCTCGAGGCATGCCGTGACAGGCTGGATACTCAGATTGATCCACTCCCGTCCACACTCAAGGCTTTGATCATTCATAGTGCACTTGACCTTAATGATGCAACAAATTGGTACAATCCCGGACCTGACTATGCTTCAGGATATGGCCTGCTTCAAGTAAGAGATGCTGTTGATCTGGTTGAGTCACTCTCCTTCAGGGAAGGAAAAGTCACTACAGGCCATGCGGATAATTACACATTTACTGTCCCTGCCGGCGCCACTGAAGTAAAAGTTACACTTGTGTGGGATGATCAACCGGCAATTGCCAATGCCAATCCGGCCCTGGTGAATGACCTTGACCTGAAAGTATACAGTCCGGGTAATGTTCAGTTCTACCCCTGGACTCTGGATCCTCAGAATCCTTCTGCTCCTGCTGTAAGGACAGCTCCTGACCATCTGAACAATGTGGAACAGGTTCTGGTGAACACGGACATTAACGCCGGAACCTGGCGTGTGGTGGTTGACCCTTATGGGCTTCCCGAACCACCCCAACGCTATTCCATTGTAACAGATTATCAATTGGATGGACAGGTAGACGTAATCCAGGTGCTTGACAGATCGGGAAGCATGGGAATGAAGGTCGATGCCGGTAGTGTGGACACTAAAATTGAAAAACTGAGAGACGCTTCATCACAGTTTGTTGGTATTATGAATCCCAACCTGAATAACCGTCTGGGTCTTATTCTCTTTAACCAGGATGTTGTTCCATTTGCTCCGGCTGACCAGGCAGTACTGTCAGTGCTTGACGGTCCGAGAGCAAATCACCTTATCAATAATACAATAACTCCGGCACATATCACTCATGGAGGTTCAACCTCCATAGGTGATGGCCTTCGCCAGGCACTTAATGATTTCCTGTCAGCCACGTCTGAACCTGAACATAGCCGCTCAATACTACTGGTAACGGACGGAATGGAAAACACTGCGGAGATGATCGCAACGGTACAGCCGGACCTGATTGCCAATGATATAACTGTATATGCACTTGGTCTTGGTTACGGAGCTGGTATTGATGAGACCAAACTGGTGAATCTGGTAGAAGCTACTCACGGCACATACCGCATTACAAGTGATAATCTGTTTTTTCAAAAACTATTCATAGAGACTCTTGCAGGAGCTGTTGACTGGTCAGTTATTAATGATCCGGCAGGTACAATCTCAGCGGGAATGGTGCAAATGATACCGATAGTGGTGCAACCTGATGAGACAGGAGTCACATTCACAGTCTATTGGGATGGCCCTGATCATGCAGTTGATTGCGAGCTGATAACCCCCTCCGGCAAGATAATTACCGGGAATCCCCGTAACTCCTCTGTCAGGTATGGGGAACACTCAGGCTACGTATTTTACCAGGTTGACTTCCCCCTTGTGGGTGATCTTGCCACAGAATGGGCCGGTGAATGGAAGATGAAGTTAACCGGATCTGATAGTATCGGGAGAGGAGTTTCTGTCAGATACTCCTCATCCTGCTTTGCCGAATCAGGCCCTGAACTTGAAGTAAGTTTCAACAAACTATTTAACCTCACGGGTGATGATATCAGGCTTGAAGCTTTGTTGACACGCTCGGGTATGCCTGTTACAGGTGCTAAACTGTATGTTTACGGCGATGTGCCAAAGATCGGCGCAGGTAATGTTCTGCATGAAGGAGTTGTTAACATGGACCAGTTACATCAACCGGCAGTAATCGGAGGCGACACTCTGAGTCTGATTGATAAAAAGATATGGTTATTGTCAAACAGCGGAAAGACAAATGTTCTGCTCAGGGATTCGGCAACAATTCAACTCTATGATGACGGATTGCATGGAGACAGGTCAGCCAATGATGGTATCTATGCCAATAAATTCTCTGATACAAGGATCCAGGGTTCCTATACGTTCCGGTTTGTTGCTTCAGGGATACCTTCCGGTGGAGGCAGAACCTCAACATGCGAGTGGACCAAATCATTCTATAATGAGGTTAAGATTGATCCGGCATATTCTGCGGTCAAACTTGACAAAACAACTGCCGGTCCGTCAGGTGTTACATTTAATGTGGACGTAACAATGAAGGACCAGTTTGGCAACTATATGGGACCGGGCCATGATGTCAGGGCAAAAAAACCTGCACAGAGACCGGCAGATGGTATCAGGCTGAATGATCTGATTAACGGCACATACTCGGGGAGTGTCCTCCTGTCAAACAACGAACTCAATGCCGGCACACCGATTGAGATTTTTGTTGATGGCAGGGAGTTCACCAGGTTAAGGACAACCCGTAAGTGGTCAGTAAGCCTTCATGGAGGAACATCTGTTCCTTCAGGTAGTTTTGCAAACGACTATAAGCCCGGTATGAATCTGATTTTTGATGTTGATTATCATTTTACCGGTTACCTGGCTGTGGTTGGCATGATTGGATTCAACAATTTCAAATCGAATGCTACCGGGATCATTGATAACTATTGGATAAACATCAACGCAAACCTGAGGTATTACAGGCTGATACGTCAGCCCTGGTCTTTGTATGTAGGTGGCGGACCCGGGTTCTATATACCGGAAGCGGGGAATAACTCGTTTGGAGCAAATGCCGGACTTGGCTTGAATTACGAGGTTAATTCATTACTAAACCTCGAGCTTGGTACAGACTACCATTATATTTTTGATAATGATATCAGATTTGTTCAGAGTCATTTGGGCGTTGTTCTGAGATTCTGAGAACGGGAAAGAGGCTGATACTCTGGTGGAAGACATTGAACACATTGTGGAGAAGACTCTGCGTATGATTTCAGATAGCAATTGCAGTGATCCTGACAATCACTACTTCAATAGAAGTGTCGGGGTCCACTGAGTGCCTGCTCCCCGTCCTTTGGCATCCTTACTTCAGCGTCACATCAAGGTAAACCGGGTATCTCCCACCGGGCCCTGACATCACTGCTTCAATTCCACATCCATGTAAACAGAATGCCGGCCGTAGGTGTCAAAGAACGGCTTGAACACCACGCCGTCAATCATGAACTCCAGCTTTGAGGGGTCACCGGAAATAGATTTACTGATGTCTGAAGCATCCAGCGTCACCTTGCGCCATTTGGTGCGCGGAGAGGGCTCCTGCGCTGCAAGCAGCACCGGCCCCCAAAACAGGCTGGCAATGTTCTGCTGATCCACAACCGGCTCAAGATAGAACCTGAACGGCATCTGCAGCTCAACGGTGTCACCCTTTCTCCATTTGCGACTCAACGTCAGATAGCTTCCGGGCACCGCATCAACCTTCATATCCCTGCCGTTGATCTTCACAAAGAAGCCCTTCGTTGCCCAGTGCGGCACGCGTACCTTGAGGTCAAACCTGCCCTTGCCACTGATAGTCAGCAGTGTCCGGTCTTCCTTCGGGTAAGCCGTGGCCTGCGTGACAGTGATCTTCCTTTCGCTCCATGTCAGCGTTGATGGGACATACAGGTTCACATACAGTTCCTTGTTGTCAGCACTCCTGAAATAAATAGAGTTCTGAAGCTTAGTGCTGCTCTCGAGGCCTGTGCCGTTACAGCATGAGAAACCATCCATCTCCGCGTTGCCGAAATGCTTCATCGAGCCGGGCCTCAGAGGCACGTGATAGGTGTTCCCGGCATTGTGCTCAGCCACTGAGGCGAGGATGTGATTGTACAGCCCGCGTTCGTAATAATCCATGTACTCCGGGCGCTGATCAAAGAAGAAAAGACGTCTGGTCAGCTTGAGCATATTGTATGTTGCGCAGGTCTCATTCTGTCCGCCTGCGGCGAAACCGTTCTCGTAGAGTGTTGCCGGCTGGGCGGTGAAACACTCGGCATTGTTGGGATTGTGCGCTCCTGCAACCCCTCCGATGCTGTACATGTAATCATTGGTGACAATATCCCAGAAGTTATCAGCTATGTAATAATACTCCGGGGCCTCGGTATCACGGTAGATCTCTATTGCCCCGATGATCTGGGGTATGTGCTGGTTGGCATGCAGCCCGCGGAACATATCCACATTCTTTGCAAGTCCGTGGGTGTGACCCGCATCGCCATAGAACAGTCTGATGTTGTCAAACAGCTTCGCTGCCTTCATATAACTTGACTCACCTGTCATACGCGACAACCGTGCCAGCGCCTCGTTCATCCCGCCGAACTCGCCGGCGATGTACCTGTTCCACATGCTTATAAGCTTCTCCCTCGGTAGCAGGCTCAGGCGTGCATATACCCAGTCGCCCATCCCTGTTGCTATCTCCAGCGCTTTATCGTTGCCGCTGACCTCATAGATATCCATCAGCCCGGCCATGATCTTGTGCAGGGTGTAGTACGGTGCCCATATCTGCGCATTCGATCCCCCGTATGAGGCTCCCTGCTCCAGCATGATGAACTGGTCTGGCGGATAGGCACTTATAAAGCCCTTGCCCCAGTTCTGGTAGTCGGTACGGATCCCTTCCTCGCTCAGGTCGGAGTCGTAGCCTGCTTTTCCCGCTGCAGGTGGAACGGCTGTCGGGTCAGCTACATGCTCTCCTCCGGCCGTCCGGGGCCTGCCCGAAAGCTGCGAGAGCTCGTACAGCGTATTCACCATATATTCCATCTTGCCGGAAAAATTTGCCTGGAGCTCTGCATCATAGCCGGTGCCGGCATAGGCCTGGGCGATGGCGCTGAGGTAATGCCCGGTAGCGTGACCGCGAAGCTTGGTCTGCTGGCTGTCCCACCCGCCGAGCGCCTGCGCTCCCCCGGGCTGCTTCTGCCCGAAGGCGTTGCGGAACATGTAAAGGAAATTATCAGGATTGCTGGCAGCGAGGCCGGCAATGAACTTGTCACGGTTCTCGATGAATTTTGTCTTCTGACCATATATGTCAGTGTCTAGTGTGACCTGGTCAAGCCTGAAAGCCTCGAGCGTGAGATGCGGTGCGGCATCCTCGCCGGCAGCCCTGACAGTTACAATCGCCTTTGGCTGCAGGCTGGTGCCGGCAACCTTGCCAGTCACAGTGTACGTTCCGGGAGCAAGCACCTGGCTGTTGTCCTCCGGCGACGGCCAGATAACCCTTACTTCAGGACCATCAACGCCACCACTGTATACCCCTTTCACAAAGCGGGGCAGCCTCGGGAGGCTTCCCACCATGGTCTCCACCTGTGTATCAGGGACATTGACAAGGAAAGCATTGTAGAGCTGGGGTGTCTCTGGCGGAAAGACCTGGAGGTTCTGCTCAGCCTGGCCCCTGCGCCCTGCCTGCGGGCTGCCGCCCCTCAGCGCGGTGAAATAGATCCTCGCAATCTGCCTCTGCGTCAGGGGTATGCGATAAATCCTGAAGTCTGACAGTTTTGCGTTGAGGAAGGCCTTTTCGCCACCGATTGATTTGCCGATTAAGAGCTGGTTATTCTTGTCAGAGTCGGTATCAAACAGCTGCGACAGGTCCAGTGCCACATCCTTGACCTCAACAGCGAGCGTGCCGTTGACGTATGTGCTCATGGTCTTCGCAGGGATGTCAAGAACCACTGCCAGGTGGCTCCATTTGTTCAGTGGCACTGCACCGGAGGAAGTAGTGTACACCTTTTCCCAGGCTATAAATGCTGTCTGTAGTCCCGGCTTCTCCCTCGTTCCTGCGGGAGCAGCAAAGAAGTGCGAATTGCCGTTCTTCCCGAAATCGAAAAGCACCTGTCCCGGTTTCGCATCGCGAAGCCATATCCATCCGGTGATGGTGAGCGATTCCTCGCCTGACACGGCCTCGCCTGGGATGGAGATGTACGTCTCGCCTTCGCCCGAAAGGGCAAGAACATTGCCGAAGAGGCTGTCAGGTATGAATCTGAAGTCAGTACCCTGCATGATGCCATGGAGGTTATTGCGCGACCAGTCTCTCACGTCTCCCTTGAACTGGTAACGGGAGATCAGACCGGTTTCACCTATTCCGTCAAGGATCTGGTCACCTTCCTGTGCAAGCGCAGGGGAGGTGCCCAAAGTACATAGACTCAATACTATTCCAACGAGCAGCCTGTTAATTTTCATAATCAATATCTTTTTTATTGTTTTTTCCATCACTGACCGGAGCAAGTTTAACAAATTCCCCTGACCAAAACAGGAGAATTATCAAAGTTCCACAGAATGAAAACGCCATTCATTTGTTAAATATAGAAAAAAATGTGTTTTGTACACTTATTCGACGAAATGTTATGATCCTGAATAATCATAACTGCAAATCCTGCAGCGCAGATGTTTAAATATCCGCCTGGAAACTACCTGACCTGGTTAACTATTTCCTCCTTTGCTTTGCGCGGAGATGCACCCGAGACGGCGTCAGTGCTTTTCTCAATGTTACCCACCCTGAGCATCATGACAGGGGTGAATCCTTCGGGTATCTGAAGTGCCTCGCGTTTTTCCCTGGCTGCAGCTATGGGACCACCGTATATTCTTGCCCCGAGGCCCATGGATGTGGCAGCCACGAACATATTCTGTGTTGCCAGCCCGCAGTCGAAGTCCGGAGTGTTGCCCGACTGTGACACCTTGCCGGAGATAATTATTATCACATTGCCGGGTGTGATATTGGGAATGATCTCCTTCATGATGGTCTCGTTCTTCAGCACTGTGAAGTGCCATGGCTGGCTGTTGCGCGAGCTGGGAGCCTTGATGCCGCACTGCACTATCATATCAATCTGCTGGTCAGTAACGGGTGCCTCGGTGTAATTGCGTGGTGACCAGGCTGAGAGCAGGAGATCAGTGACAGGATTGCCTGCCGTTTGTGACAGTGTATTGCCGGTGGCCATAACCAGAAGTGTGAGTACGAGCAATAATGATCTTGTTCTCATGATCCTCTTCATAATTGGTTCATAATGTAATTTCAGGTTTAAGATAGCCAAAAATGGATGAATCCAGCAGAAGATCCCAAAAACCTGCCGCCGGAGAACCTGCCGCCCAAAAACCCGCTGCCGGAAAACCTGCTGC
>CAZVLJ010000044.1:20450-22447 GCA_964627825.1 uncultured Rikenella sp.
AACCTGCCGCCGGAGAACCTGCCGCCCAAAAACCCGCTGCCGGAAAACCTGCTGCCGGAAAACCTGCCGCCGGGTCTGTTTTATCAGATGGATGGTTTGGTCAGCGACCAGTGACTGTGGATGATTTTCCACTCGTTGTTTCCCTCAAGCCTGTACACCTCGGTGCAATTCTCTTTCCAGAGTGTTTCACCTGAGCTTGTATGCAGATTGTAGGTCAGGACAGCCATCCTGCCGGCCTGTTGTACAACCGGATTGATTATTTTGAACTTTTCCATTTTTACAGATCCGCGCATGCTTTCATACAACTCCTTTATCCTGTCCCAGCCGTCAAGCCGCGTTTCCTGGACAGGATCAAAATAGGTGAAGTCCTTCGAATAAAGCTCGAGGTAGGGAGTGGGATTTCCATCAAGCCATGCCTCGAGGGCAGCTGTTTCAAGTGCAATGATTTTTTCTGTAACTGTAAGCTTATCCATGATATATGATATGTAATTGACAGTAATTCTGTTCCGGCAGGTACAGTTATAATCTACTCTTTACTGCCTGAGGTTGGGGAATTGTGGTTCAATACAACCTGCTTGATTGTATTGAAATACTCTTTCAGTGAAAAGTTATCATGCGAAGAGTCGTCATTGACCTGCAAAGCCAGGGCAATCTGATAATCTGGCAGATACTGAAGATATGTTATGTAACCCGGCGAGAAGCCTGTATGGCCGTAATATTTAACCCCGTCCGTTTCGGCAATGAAACTCCCAAGCCCGTATCCGGCATCTTCGAACAATGTGGTTTTATACGGAGCCGGTGTCAGCATCAGCTTCATTGTTTCCGGTTTAAGGAGACTTCCTCCGTATAGCTGGCGGGCCCACAGGGTCAGGTCGGATACCGATGAGGCAAGACCACCGCCGGTCCACTCCATCTGGGGATTAAAGGCATACATGTTATCATTCAGTACCCTGCGGGGAAGCAGGAATTCCCCAGTAAGATTTGTATAGCCCGGAATCAAGCCCGGGATTGATCTTCTGTCAGAGTGGAGTGTGTGCTCCAGGTTGCAGGGACCAAGTATCATCTCATCAAGCACGTCATAGTAGGTCCGGCCTGTCACTTTTTCGATTATAAGACCCAGTACAAGGTAATGCGAATCGGCATAGGCCCATCCTTTACCGGGGGCGTTCGCGGCAGGCTCATCACCAGCAAAAGCGAATCTTTCCTCAACACTCCATTCTTTATCCCGGTTTTCACTGATTGCCTGCCACAGTTCCTTCTGATATACATACTCGGGGATGCCGGCGGTGTGGTTCAGAAGCATCTCAACTGTAATATCAGGGGCATTCTGAACCTTCTGAAACCAGTCCGCATCCGGTAGATAGGAGATCGCTTTTGCCTTCAGGTCGATGAGTCCCTGCTCATACAGCTTCAGAATCACGGCAGCGACATATGTCTTTCCGACACTTCCTGACAACATGATATCGTCAGGTTTCATCGCGATTTTGTTCTCAACATCTGCCAGTCCTGAGGAAAGGGAAATATCTGTCCCGTCACTCAACCTGACAGAAAGGGTGACACCCGGTACAATCTGGTTAACGGTCAGTGAATCCAGCCTGGCCTGTAACAACCCGGTCATTTCCACATTTGAATTGGTTTTTACCTGCTTATTCCTGTTACATGAAACCAGTAATAAGGTAAACGCTGTTGCAAGTATTATGAGATAAAACAGATTCTTCATATTATAAAGGATTTCGGGAATAAGTTACTGATACAAACATGGTGGAATAGGATTACGAGGATTTCTGAATAGCCTGTTCCAGTTCCTGAATTCTTCGGCTGTTTAGTATTTTCTGATAGTAGTCATCTGTGACCGGTATCTTTCTTTCGCGGATTAACCCGAGATTCTCCAGGTTACGCTTCCATCTTTTCAGCACGGCATCGGATACTTTATTATTGCCGGCCGGGACAAACATACGCTCCGGTATCTGAGGCTCGAACCCAAGGGTTTGCAACTG
>CAZVLJ010000045.1:0-22055 GCA_964627825.1 uncultured Rikenella sp.
GAGGAGGAGATGGTTGCCCTCATAACAGAGACGATTCGAACAGGATAACCCCGCTTGTAAATTCAGATTTATTTCTTATCTTGGATAAGTAAGTCTGTTACTGATCCAGAGTACATCAATATCTAAAGGGAATGAGAACCGGTTTCAAGTGGGCATTCTGGTCAGCACTGGCGCTGATGGCTTTAACAGCTGCCGCCATGATTGCCATATTGACTGACCTGTCCCTTTTCCGGTCATCACCGTTGCTCTTTATCATGATACTTGCCGGGATTGTTACGGGGTCAGGACTGATGATCAGGAACCGCTACTATCTGCCGGTACTTCGGAACCTGAGGTTCTCAGGCAAGCTCCTCATGGCCCCGCTCGTGCTGTTGGCACTGACTGTGCCTGCAGCAATCATTTACATCTATTATGATCTTACAGGAAACGAGTCACTCCTTCTTCTTTCAGGGCTATTCACCTCCTTCGGCGCCGCATTTTTTCTCTCCTCCCTGGCAGTTGTATCCCTTTCCGCCATGGGATCGGTACTCTCACTTGTCCCGGAGAGAACCGGGATAGTAGCCAGGATCATGGCAGGTGATCCCTGGAAACAGGTTATCACCTCCGCAGTGGGGCTGGCTGTTTTGCTTGTGGCTGCTTCGCGGCTGGCAGGCTTCAGCCTGACAGGCGCGGTAATCATGTTGCCCCTTGCGGCTATTGCAATGATGCTGCTTGATATAGTCATTATTGCTGACTTCCGTGACAGGTTGACTGACCTTCTGTCGCCATCCCACACAAGGGACACACTTGCCAACGGCAAACAGACCGCAGGCATACCGGAGAGGCAAGATCGGGCTTTATCAGGCACGGTGGAAGGATTCAGAAATGTAATGCTTGTTGAGGATCATTACCTTGACCTTATCAGCGGACGGCTTGATTACCTGACAAACCACGCTGGTGATGGTTATGCTGCGGAGATTATTGCTGTTGCAGCCAGAACATTTGACCCGGCACTGATCCCGGCACTGAAAGTTATCTCTGACGAACCCCGCTTCAGCAGCAAGACACGAAAGGAGGCAGGGGCAGGGGTAACTGTGCTGGAGAAATATTATTCAGATCCTGTCAGGAATCGTGACCTGTTGCGTCTGCCGGGGATCCCGGAGAAGACAGTTATTGCAAGGAGCATCATGCTGGGCAAGGGCAGGCCGTACGAACAGGATATCATCAAGCTCCTGGGCGATCCCAATCCTGAGATACGGAGAACCGGTCTTATAGCGGCGGGCAGATATGACATGACAGGACTTAAGGCTGAAGTGATCAGGGCGCTCAGTAATCCGGAGACGGACAGGGAGGCATTCTATACTTTAAGACAATTCGGACATGAGGCGTACGGTGAGGTTATTGGAACCGCCATAAGGCCCGGCAACCGTGAGACAGAGAACAACATGATACTGGAGTTGCTGAATGACATGCCACTGATGGAGGCACTGCCATGGCTCAGCAATTTTGTAGCAAGGAGTACAATGGGTGTGCGCCTGAAAGCCGCACGGATGCTTTGTGATCGGGGCTGGAAGCCCCAGGGCAAGCACAGGCAGAGAATAGAAGAGATTTTCGGTGAGACCCTGCATGCCATTGCAAGGATTATGGCAATGCAGAGTGAGGCAGGAAGGAGCAAGAGCTTCCTCCTTGCTGCCAGCCTCGAAAACGAAAGGCAGGCATTTACTGACTTCCTCTTCTCACTACTCGTTCTGGTTGCAGGTAAAGATGCTGCCACCGTTATTATGAACCCCTCCGGCAATGATGATTCCTACAGGGCAGGTATTGCCTCTGAAGCTATAGAAACAGTGATTGATCCTTCGGTACGCAGACCTCTCAGGGCGCTGCTGGGAAACCATAATGACCATGACAGGCTTGCAGAGCTTTCACTGTTATTTCCCGTCAGGAGCCTCAGAGGCCGGTCGCTTGCTTCACTGATCCTCTCTTCTGAGCAGACCATCACCGGCACCTGGACCAAGGCCTGTGCACTGCATAAGGCAGCAATGGAAGGAAAGGGTCTTGACAGGGAGCAGGTTGTTTCATATCTTTTCAGCAACAGTATGTTACTGCAGGAGGAGAGTGCCTCGGTTATCCGGGTCCTCAATCCGGAGTGGTACAGTGAGACTGAAGCACGGCTGAAGGAGCCTGCCAGAAGCAGGATCTCTGCACTGGTCAGCGGCACTCTTCCCCCGGCGGCAACGATCTTTGAGAAAACAAGGTTTCTAAGCCTCTGCTTCAATAATATCCCGGAAGAAAAGATGATCATGCTGGCCACCGGAATGCGCTTCTCGGAATCCTATGACGCCACATCCCTACCCGGAGTGATCTCATGGATCGTACCCTCAAACACAGGGAAGACGGGGCTTTATTCATTACCGGTTGATGATATTGCCGGCTATCTGTTTTACTATTCCGAATTCACTGATATCTTTGTAAACTATATAGACAAGCAAGGGGGTTTGGCTGTATCCTAAATTATTATTCTATGTCTGACAGGAATATAATAATCAGACCCAATCCATTTCCCGGGCTGAGACCATTCAGACCGGATGAAGGGCATTTGTTTTTCGGCCGCATGGAGAGTACCCTGAAGGTGGTTTCAAAGCTCAGGGAAAACAGGTTTGTTGCAGTTCTGGGTGGCTCCGGAAGCGGCAAATCATCACTCGTCATGTCGGGAGTGATCCCTGCGCTGCTGAAAGAGAATTTAGAAGGGAAAAAATCATGGTCATACCTTGTGATCAGGCCTGCCCTGAATCCGGTTGACCATCTGGCTTCGGAGCTTGCAGCCCTCTCCGCCGGCGCAGGGTTCAACCAGCTTACCGAAGCCAGTGTGGCCACCTCACTGCACAACAGTGCGGAGGGACTTGTTGATGTGATAAACAGGCTGAGAAAGAATCCACGCCAGCAGATTGTGGTTGTCATAGACCAGTTTGAGGAACTGTTCCGGTTCAGTCCTGCCGCCGGCACCGGCACTCCCTGCGATGATGCGACCCAGTTTATCGATCTGGTGGTCAATGCTGTGCAGAAGCCTGACCATGGACTGTTCATAGTCCTTACCGTGAGGTCTGAATATGTATCGGAGTGCGCCAGGTTCAATGCCCTGACCAACCTGATGAACGGCAGCAGTTACCTGTTGCCACATATACCCAATGATTTTCTCGGAGCAGTAATTGAAGAGCCGGTCAAGCTGTCAGGAGGATCAATTGACCGTTCGCTGGTAAAGCTCATCCTGGGTGACCTGGATGAGAAGCCCGGTCAGCTGCCGGTGTTGCAGCATCTGATGATGAGGCTATGGGACCACTGGAGCAGGCTGGGTGATCTGAGTCGCCCGATAACTATCTCCGATTATGAGGCTGTGGGCCGCCTCAGCGGTGCAATATCACAGCATGCCGGCCAGGCGCTGGAGTCACTTGATGAGAGGCATCGGTA
Organism: uncultured Rikenella sp.; assembly: GCA_964627825.1. Lineage (GTDB taxonomy): Bacteria > Bacteroidota > Bacteroidia > Bacteroidales > VadinHA17 > SR-FBR-E99. The sequence continues at coordinate 3,445 of CAZVLJ010000045.1, forward strand.
CGTCTGCTCCCGACTGTTCAGGGCCATAACAACACGCACAGATGACGGAAGGGAGCTCCGTAAGCCGGAGCGGATAGCAACAATAGCTGCTCAGACAGGCTGCGCGGAGCACGAGATAATTGGTGTAGCCGAGGTATTCAGGGCACCTGAATATTCATTCCTCTCCCCTTCAAAGGAGGTTCACCTCACCGGCGAGAGCATCCTTGATCTCACACATGAGAGTATCATCAGGCTATGGGGTACTCTCCGGCAGTGGATGGATGATGAGGAGGCTTCGGTAAAGCTCTACAGCCAGCTGGCGGCAGCCGCTGAACAGTACCAGGAGGGCAACGGACGGCTCTGGACACCTCCTGACCTGATGGTTGCTCTCAGATGGAAGGAGGAGAACAAACCAACACTGGCCTGGGCAGAAAAAATAGACCCCTCATTTGAAAGAGCCATGCTCTTTCTCAAAAACTCTGAGGAGGAGTATCACATACAGGAAGAGTACGGCAGAAGGAGCGGCACGGAGAGTATCAGGCGCTTACGCCTGGTGGCAGCACTGCTTGGACTGCTTACTTTGATATCACTGATAGCCCTGGGAGCTGTCTTTGCTATGAGAAACAAAGCGGAGAAACAAAAATCCATTGCCATCCAGATGAAGGATGAGGCCATCGCATTGAATGACAAGCTCAGTGACAGCCTGGAGACGCTTACCTCCGTATCAATGACTGCCGGCCAGGCAGAGAATGAGCTTTCATCGGCGGAAGAGAGGGCAGAGAAGGCTGAGATCAGGGCCATAAGCGCCGAGGATGAGACAAAAGAACTTAACTCGCAGAGGGCCGAAATACTGAGAAGGGTCTCTGAGGTGAACAGGTTCAGAATGATATCAGTGGCAAAATCACTTGCCATGAGATCACTTAACCAGGCAGGCAACAAGGATCTCCAGTTATTGCTGGCATGGCAGTCTTACCTTTTCAATCAGAAATATTCAGGATTGACGGAAGACCCCGATGTGTTTGCAGGTCTTTATGATATCAGCAAAAGATACGGCAACAGGTTCTTTGCCAGGTTTGCACCTGACGGCGCAGAGTTCACTGCAATGACCGAGGGCGCTGAAGGGGAGTTCTTCACAGCCGATGCCAGAGGCAGGGTCCTGAGCTGGCAGGCAGACCAGCCATCGAAGGGATATACAATGATATGGTCCGGCAACAGGATGATAAGATCAATGACCGTCAGTCCTGATGCCTCCTGGCTGGCCTGTGGCACCGACAATGCCGGGATAATGATGATACCAATCATTGATGATTCGGCCGGCTACGAGCTGCAAGGCTCGTCAGGCGACATTACCGCTCTCCTCTTCTCTGACCATGATCACCTGTGTACCGCTTCATCAGGGGGAGAGGTGATTGAATGGGATCTGAAGACCCGCAGGTCAAGACAGGTCATCAGTGACGGATCAGGAATAATGGCACTGGAGAGATCGGCAGAAGGCTCAATGCTTGCAGCCCTGACGGCCGACGGCAGGGTTCTCTGCTGGCAGAACGGCTCGCCGGAACAGGTCATATCCCTTGAGACAGCGGAGAGGGTGATCACGGCACACCGGTTCGTGGGCGGGGACGACCGTATAGCAACAGGAGACCAGACAGGGATGATAGACATCTGGAACACGGAAACAGGAGAGGCAGAAAGCACTGCTGACGGGCATGCATCAGCAGTCATCAGCATTGCTTATGACAATTCGGACGGACAGATGGTGACAGCTGATAACTCCGGAGAGGTAAGACTCTGGACATTGGCTGACCTGACCCAGCCGCCCGTGGTCTTTAATGACGGAGGAGAAAAGGTACTCCGCCTCGCCTTCAGCGACGGGGGAGATGCATTTCTCTCTGCCACAGGGAGTGATGTCTTCAGGCGTCCGGCACATATCCGGTGCATGGCTGAAGGATTATGCGATAAGGTCTCAAGGAACCTTACCGAACAGGAGTGGAAAGCATTCGTTGGTCAGGACATTGAATATGAGCCCACCTGCCCCAACAGGGAATACAGGATCAGGGTCAGGGAAATAAGAGGAGCCCGTTGATTCAAACTATCAGGCTGCTGAAGTGTTATACCGTTACCCGCGTTGTGGTTACGGTTTAATGCCTATTTTTGCATCCTGTACATAATAATGAGCAGTTGACTAAATGAAAGAAAACAGAGTATTACTGATGATCCTCGACGGATGGGGCAAAGGTGACGGTTCGCACAGTGATGTGATCAGCACTGCCGGCACACCCAACATCGATGAGCTTAAAAAAATATATCCATCATCCACGCTTCTCACCTCCGGGGAGGATGTAGGGCTGCCTGAAGGTCAGATGGGCAACTCGGAGGTTGGGCACCTGAACATTGGAGCCGGACGCATAGTCTACCAGGACCTTGTAAAGATAAACAAAGCGTGCAGGAGCGGGGAGATACGGTCAAACGAGACCCTCCGCCAGGCGTTCACCTATGCCCGTGACAAGGGTGCAAGTGTACATTTCATGGGCCTGCTCTCCGATGGGGGTGTGCACTCACTCAACAGCCACCTGTACGCTCTTTGTGACATGACAATGGATTACGGGCTGAAGAATGTTTTTATCCATGGTTTCGGTGACGGTCGTGATACTGACCCCAGGAGTGGGAAGGGGTACATGGCTGAACTGCTCGGGCATCTTGAAAGAAGCAACGGCCGGGTAGCCTCGTTCGTCGGGCGTTACTATGCAATGGACCGCGACAAGCGCTGGGAGCGGATAAAGGAGGCATATGATATGCTGGTCAGCGGAAAGGGAACAATGACCACTGATATCCTCCGGACAATGCAGGATTCCTATGATGCCGGGGTGACTGACGAGTTCATGAAACCGATTGTTGTCACCGGAAATGATGGCAGGCCGATGGCAACAATATCCGAAGGAGATGTGGTGGTATTCATAAACTTCAGGAATGACAGGGCCAGGGAGCTTACTATTGTGCTTACCCAGCAGGATATGCCTGAGGCAGGGATGAAAACCATTCCGCTGCATTACCTTACCATGACCCCCTATGATGACAAGTTCAGGGGCCTGCATGTCATTTTTCCGAAGGACAATGTGGACAGGACCATTGGCGAGATACTGTCAGAGAAGGGTAAAAAACAGCTGCGCATAGCAGAGACTGAGAAGTATGCACATGTTACTTTTTTCTTCTCCGGTGGGAGAGAGAAGGAATTCCCGGGCGAGGAGAGGATACTGATTCCTTCTCCGAAGGTAGCAACATATGACCTTCAGCCGGAGATGAGCGCATACAAGGTCAGGGATGCAATTGTGTCCGAGCTGGCAAAAAAGAAACATGACTTTATCTGCCTTAATTTTGCCAACGGAGACATGGTTGGTCATACGGGGGTATATGAAGCCATTCAGAAGGCTGTCAGGGCTGTTGACGAATGTGCGGGTGATGTGGTACGGGCGGCAGAAGCCAACGGGTACGAGGTGGTGATCATTGCCGATCACGGTAATGCTGATTATGCAGTTAATCCTGACGGGTCACCCAATACTGCACATTCACTTAACCCGGTGCCTCTCTATCTTATCAGCACAAGGTACAGGAATGTCAGTAACGGTATCCTTGCCGATGTGGCTCCTACCATACTCACTATGATGGGTATCTCCATTCCGCCGGAGATGACAGGCAAATCGCTGGTGTGAGTGAAACAATGCTCCAGATTGATGACACCATAGTATCACTGGCACTAATAGAGAAGAGATTTCTCTGTGATCTCTGCGCCTGCAAGGGCAGCTGTTGCCGTTACGGTGATACCGGCGCGCCGCTCACTGCTGAAGAGGCATCTGTGCTTGACCGCATCTGGCCTGATCTGTGGCCTTTTCTTCGTCCTGAGGGTATCAGGGCAATAGAGAAGAACGGTACCAGCGTCACCGATATCGAGGGCGAACTGGTTACCCCGTTGATCAACAATGAGGAGTGTGCCTATACCATAATGGATGGTGATATTTACAAATGCGGGATAGAGGCTGCATTCAATGCAGGGGCAATCAGTTTCAGGAAGCCCGTCTCATGCCATCTCTTCCCGGTAAGGATAAAACAATACCGTAGCTTCCGGGCGGTAAACTACGAGGAGTGGTCAATCTGCAAGCCCGGCGTTGCATGCGGCATGAAAGAGAACATGGAGCTCTATATCTTCCTGCGTGAACCCCTTATAAGGGCTTTCGGGCAGGAGTGGTATGAGAAGCTGCAGTGGGCGGCTGGCGAATATGTTAAATACAATGATAATGGAAAACATTAAGAATTACATCGAAACGAACAGGGAGAGATTCCTTGAGGAACTCTTCGGGCTGATCAGGATACCCTCGGTCAGCGCCTCAGAAGCCAACAAGGCTGACATGATCAGGGCGGCTGAATACATCCGTGAACTGATAGCTGCTAACGGAGCAGACCGGGCAGAGGTCTATCCCACCCCCGGTAACCCGATAGTGTACGGAGAAAAGATTATTGACCCGTCACTTCCCACCATTCTCGTTTATGGCCATTATGACGTGATGCCGGCCGAGCCTCTGGAGAAATGGGATTCACCTCCTTTTGAGCCGGAGATACGTGACGGAAAGATCTGGGCCCGCGGTGCTGATGACGACAAGGGTCAACTCTTCATGCACCTTAAGGCCTTTGAGATGATGAATGCCACAGGCAACCTGCCCTGCAATGTTAAGTTCATGATAGAAGGAGAGGAGGAAGCCGGTTCGGAAAGCATTGGCGGATTCTGTTCTGAATACCGTGAAATGCTGAGTTGTGACGTGATACTCGTCTCTGACACTACGATGATCTCTTCAGAGATCCCTTCCATCACCTCGGGACTCAGGGGGCTCTCATATATCCAGATAGAGGTGGAGGGCCCGAACCGCGACCTCCACTCAGGCATCTACGGGGGTGCTGTTGTAAATCCCTGCAATGCCATCTGTGACATCATCTCCAGCCTGAAGGATAGTGACGGACGGATAACCATACCGGGCTTCTATGATGCTGTCTCTGTCCCTTCAGATGCTGAAAGAGCCAAGATGGCGGAGAGACCGTTTGACCCGGAAGAGTATAAAAAATCGGTTGGCGTTGATGCCCTTGCAGGGGAGAAGGGTTTCTCCACCCTGGAGAGCACAGGCATTCGTCCTACACTTGATGTTAATGGTATATGGGGCGGATATATCGGTGAGGGAGCCAAGACCATCCTTCCCTCCAAAGCCTCCGCAAAGATATCCATGAGGCTTGTACCCTACCAGAAGGCAGAGGAGATAGCAAAACTGGCTATAGATCATATCAGGACAATTGCACCTGCAGGAGTGAAGGTGAAAGCTGAGTACCTGCATGGCGGTGAGGCTTACGTGAGCCCAATCGATACACCTGAGTACCTCGCAGCGGAGATGGCCTGTGAGGAGATATTTGGGAAGAAACCCATACCAATACGCAGCGGCGGCAGCATCCCTATCATATCCACATTTGAGAAGATATTGGGAGTGAAGTCAATACTGATGGGATTCGGGTTGGAGTCAGATGCAATTCATTCACCCAACGAGAACTACCCCCTGGAGAATTTGTTCGCAGGAATGAGGGCAATACCACTCTATTACAAGTATTATACGGAGTTAAAGAAACAGGGCTGAGAGAATTTGTCAGTCGATCTTCAGCTTCAGCAATTCCACCCTGGTGGAACTGCTTCTGAGTACGGTGAAGAGGTTGGCACCCACCCGTATCTTCTCCTGTTGCCTTGGGATATTACCATGCACAAATAATATCAGGCCGGCAAGGGTTGTGTACTCATCATTCTCGGGCAGATCAAGATCATACTCCTCATTGAGGTAGTCAATATCGAGCCGTCCGGAGAGGACATACTCCTTGTCATTGATCTTCTTCTCCACCAGGTCACTGATGTCATGCTCATCCTCTATGTCGCCGACGATCTCCTCCAGTACATCCTCGATGGTGATCACCCCGGCTGTGCCGCCGAACTCATCAACTACCAGGGCGATGCTCTTCTTGGCGTCAGAGAGCATTCTAAGCACCTTGTTGGCTGTCATGGTTTCGGGAACAACGGGAAGTTTGCGTATGCCTGAGGAGATGTCAGGCGGGCCGTGCAGGATGTCCTTCAGTTCATAGTAGCCCACCATATTGTCAATATTATCCCTGTAGAGAAGGATCTTTGAATGGCCGGATTCAATGAACTGTTGTCTGAGTTCGTCGGGTGACGACTCCACAGGCAGGGCGACAATCTCAGTCCTCGGGACCATGCACTCACGGGCTTTGACCGATGAAAAATCAAGAACGTTCTGGAATATCTTCAGGCTGCTGTTTTCGTCCTGTTTCTCCTCTTCGGTCTCCACCAGGTCATTCACAAAGTGATCAAGATCAATACGGGTGAAGATGCGGTTCTCCTGTTCCTTCCTTTCGGTCCTGATGCCAAAGAATAGTCTCATGATGATATTGGCCAGCCAGAGACTGAACTTGCTGACAGGATAAAAAAGAAAATAGAAGATAGCTGTTGGTATAGCCAGGATATTAAGAAAGAAGTTCGGGCTTATCCGGACAACAGATTTGGGAAGGAAATCTGCAACTACCAGTATGATTATGGCAGTGATTATCGTCTGAATGATGAAGATTATAACCTCGGATGGGATGAGGTTTTGCAGCCATGATTCTATAAGGTCTGCAGCAAGCATACTGAATATCACCGTGGCAATATTGACTCCGATCAGCATTGTGGAGATATAGAGGCCAGGGTTGCGGGTGAAGAGGGCTATGACGCCCGAACCGAAGAAGCCATGCTTGCGGTCAAGCTCAATACGGAGTTTGTTGGAGGCAATAAATGCAAGCTCCATTGCCGAAAAAAAAGCGGCAAGCAGGACGGAGAGCGGGATGAGAACAAACGGGTTCATCACCCAAATTTACAGCTTTTTTCTCTGTGAATCACGAACCAATGCAAGAACCAGTGCTCCGGCAGCCATCAGGTAGAAGAGCCATGCCCGGCCAAAGCCGTTGTTGACTGTTTCCCGTATGGCAATGCCAAGGCACATCAGCCCCAGGATGATCCATATGATCTCAATCAGGAGTAGCGACCTTTTGTTCATCTCTGATATAAATTGTGCCGGTTACATTCTTTATTGTCCAGTTTGAGAAGCGTGAGTCCGAGTCAAATCCTGTCCCCATGACAATCTGGTCATCATGGGTGAATCTGACGAACCTGTCAGACCAGATCTTATCCCTGGGCTGGCTCCAGAATAGCAGTTCACTCTCCAGTACCTCTCCCTTATTGCTTACGGCAACCACGCTGTCACGCAATTCCCAGACCTCTTCCTTTTCAGTATAACGTGCATACTTTGATGTGATACTGCCCTGCGGCTTGTCCTGCTTGTCATAGAACATCACCTCCAGTCCCTCGGGGAAGAGGGTGTAGGGGTTCTCATCAGAGGAGTATTGCTGTATCAGGGGTGTACGCACCAGCATGGTCACCTTGCCTGAGTCAGTATACTGGGTTTCCACATTTCTTGCGGCAAGGGTGGGCAGTCCCTTTATCTGAAGATCCTTCAGCGCCTCCTCCTTCCTGTCACATGATGAAATAAAAGCAGTCCCGGCAATCAGGACTGCTGTAAGGATTAAGTATGTTGTGCCGACTTTCACCGCTGTTATTCCTTCTTGAACCTGACAGTGGTGGATTCATTGATCCATCCTCCAACCTGGTATGGAGCTCCCTCCTCCACAAGACTACGGAAGAAGGCCTCTTCCTTTGAGGGGAAGAGCCTGGAATAGATGGCAATACGCTCATCAATCTGCTGCTTGAGAGTCGGGTCTGTATTTCTTGCCCTGACCAGGTAATCCACAACCACCCAGTATACCGTCTGGTTCTCGAAGGTATCACCTATCCTGGAGCCTGCGTATGATTCAGCTATGATAAAGAGGGCGTTGCCGTTTGTAGGATCAAGAGAGTAGGCTGCCCTGGCAAAATCACGTGCTGCCTGTTTACTGTCAGAAGCCAGTTCCAGGGTGGCAAGCTTGGTCAGCAGGCTTGATTTGACCAGGTTGTCTGTTTCAAGTTCAATTGCCTCAGTATAATATTTCTCTGCTTCGTTGTATTTCTTCCTGGCAACATTCATCTCGGCAAGTTGTGCGGCCGAGGAAGCACTGGGGTCTGACTTGTAGAGATTGGTGGCAGTCTTGTAATAAAGCTCCGAATCCTTGCATCCTGTCTCTGTAAGAAGGGTGATAACCTTTCTCAGCATCGCAGTGTCACCGGGGTTGTTGTCCACATCGGCGGTGAAGAGATGTTCCAGGTTCTCGCATGAAGCGGCACCGCTTGAACGGAACACTGCGTCAATGTTCTTGCGCGCTTCCAGGTAACGGCCATTGTCAGGCTTCCGTGAGAGTTGATTGTCAACCACCTTCATTGACTGAGAATACGCAGTGATGACCTCAGGCGCTTCAATGAGCTTGAGTGCATAGCATTTTGCGGTGATGGCCATATAGAGGCTGGAGTAGGTGTGATCAAAACTCTGGGGTGATACGTTCATGACATTCCTGATAAGATCATAGCACTGCTTTGCGAAATCGGGGTCATTGCCACCGAATTCGTACAGGGCAAAAGCCTTGCGCAGGCTATTTGAATGCTCCTCGTTGAAATATTTGGTGCGCTGATCAAGGATCATCATCACTGTATCAATGTAGGCTTTGTTTCCTGTCTTGCGGAAAAACTCCTTGAACATGGCCTCACCCTTGATATAGGTGTTCTTTGATGATCCGGGACACTCATAGAAAACTGGTCTCCAGAACTGAACGGCCATGTTATAGTCCTTGTTCTCATAATATGTTGAATAGAGCGAAGTATTCCGAAGGCACCTGGTGCTGTCTTCGCCTCTTCCGAACGGAGTTCCCGTATCAACTCCCTGCTGAGCCTGCAGGGCAAATGAGAACAGTGACAGAATCAATCCGGTCAAAATCATGCTTGTTCTTCTTTTCATCTCTTTCTTATTCTGTTATTAATCATATTGCCTTTTAATGAACCAGTAATCATACAGATTCAGGCTTGCTCCGACCGATATCCTTGATTCTTTGGGGATTTCTCCGCCGCCCTTTCCCCTGGTTGACAGATCCACCACCAGCGTGATCCTTGATCTCGATCTTCTCATCGGTATACCTGTTCCAAAAGTTATGCCGTACTCTTTCACCTGCTCTCCCGCGAAGAGGGTATAACTCTCCCCATAGCGGCATCCCATGCGGTATTCCATTCGATCAAAAAAACTGTAGTTTGAATACCTGTCAGGTATGTATTCTGCTCCGGCATGAAGTGACAATGCATCAGTGAATTCACCATAGCTGCCGGATATGGTTGCTTTGCTCCACCTGGTGTATACCAGGTCAGCACCTGCAGTAAGCTTGTCTGTCCGCCCCATGGAGAAGCCTGCCCTGATTGATCCGGGCATCCTGCTGGTGGTTGAAAGCATGGTGTGTGAGAGGGTATCAAACCCCATTATTGTGGTCCGTATATTTGAATACCGGATGATCAGATCATCATTGCTCGTTTTGAGGTGAAATCCGGGGGTGTAAGTGATCCCGGCATTGATAAACCTGTTCTCCTGGAAAGAGATAATAAACTGAACAGATGCCTCGTAACCCAGCCCGCTTAGTGCCGAGCTGCCCTGTTTCCTGGTGTTGAAATGGTTGTTGTCATCGGTGAAAAGGAAGTCGTTGATCCGCGTGACTTCACCGAACATGAAGAAGCCATTAACGCCCACCGACATGAAGGGCAAGGGCCTGAAGCCCGTTCCCAGCAGGGCCCTGTTGTATCCCCCGCTACCATTATGGTGTTCGTAAATGGTCCCTGTGACTCCATCACCCGTCGACTCAAAGCCGATGTCGTAAGTCCCGTTGGCATAAGGCAGGATTGCGGCGGTCACTCCCCAGCCCTTCATGATGGGAAACCCCATCATCAGGTGTGAAAAGGTCATGTCCTGCGATGTATGCTTCAGGCCGTCATCTTTCAGCTGATTCAGGTCGTAATCGATACCGAAATCGAAGATAAAGGAGGCTGTGTCAATGCTGCTGTATGATGCCGGGGTCAGGAAGTTCAGGGTAAGGTTATCCCTTATGCCGCTGCTGATGCCTCCCATGGCACGCATCCTGAATGGACCCTGTTGCTCGAGATTACCTATGCCGTACCTGGCGAAGGGTGAATTGATATTCTTTTGACCTGCCACTCCTGAGGTCAGGAGAGCCAGAAGACATACCAGGCTGAATTTTATGCTCTTATACATTTGTTTCCAGTAAATATATCAAACCGTCCGTAACCAGGTCAGGATAGAACAGGGCTTTACCGCCGGTGAGAGGGGTGATGATATCACCGTCACCTCCTGTTATGACTGTCACGGAATTATGATGCTTTTCCTCGAATGTGCGAATATACTCAATTATTTCATATGCCAGTCCCATGACAACTCCTCCGGCAATGGCATCTTCCGTCGTTTTTCCGGGGAAGGTGAAGCCGTTCTTCTTTGTTACCAGCGGCAGACTGCCGGTGTGTTCATGCAGTGCCTTGAATCTCATGGCCATTCCGGGAGAGATACTGCCTCCCCTGAAGACTCCTCCGGTTACCTGGTCAACAGTCAGGGCACTCCCGGCATCAATGACAAGCAGATCTGACCCGGGGTGATGAAAACAGGCACCTGCTGCTGCTGCGAGACGGTCACCACCCAGCGTCTCAGGCGTGTCATAATCAATGGCGAAAGGATAACGTGAAGAACTACTCAGATGATGTACCCGGGCGGTCCTGGACTCAAGCCATGACAACAGCGGGGCAGGATCATCACCCACACTTGAGACAATGGCGCCCTCCAGGCTGTGGCGGCCAACGAACCTGCCAATATTCTCAGGGCTGGCGGAAGGAAATCTCTCACGCCTGGCTATCACTCCGTTCCTCACAAGAACGGCTTTTACTGAAGTGTTCCCTATGTCAACTGCCAGTTTCATCAGTTTGCATCCGAGCCCATGGTTGATTCATGATATGCCAGTATCCCTGAGAAAAGGTCAATAGCCTGATCCACACTCGTTGTCCCCTTCACCGTGAGACTCAGTTTGTTGTTGGTCTGTTTCACCGTCATGCTGCCCTGTCTCCTGTTTACATAGTTCATCACCGATACAAAGAGAGCTGACCGGTAGAACTGTGCTGACTGATCTGCCACAAAGTTAGCAATCAGTGTGTTATTTTTCAGTATTACTTTTTCAATTCCTGTTTCTGACGCTGCCCACCTGAGTTTTACAAGTTTGAGCAACGCCTGCGCTGGTGGCGGGGGTGGTCCGAACCTGTCTGTGAGATGTGACTCGTAGGCTTTAAGGCCCTCATCATCCCTTATCTCATTGAGCTCCTTGTAGAGCCTGATCCGTTCGGGGATATTTGACACGTAATCATCGGGAAACATAATCTCCAGGTCCGTCTCCACGATTACATCCTCAACAATCTTCTCAGGTTTTTCTTCACTCTTTTTTTCCTTTCCCGGGGCAGGCTCGGGGAAGAGCTCCCTGAACTCCTCATCCTTCAGTTCCCTGACTGCCTCATTGAGTATCTTCTGATAGGTTTCATATCCCACATCAGCTATAAATCCGCTCTGCTCTCCGCCGAGCAGATTGCCTGCACCGCGTATGTCAAGGTCTTGCAGCGCGATATTGAACCCGCTGCCCAGTTCGTAGTTCTCTTCTATCGCTTTAAGCCTCCTTCGGGCATCACCTGTGAGGACGGAGAGAGGGGGAGTGAGCAGGTAACAGAAGGCCTTCCTGTTTGACCGGCCTACTCTGCCTCGCAGCTGGTGCAGTTCGGAAAGGCCAAAATTATGAGCGTCATTGATGAAGATAGTGTTGGCGTTGGGTATGTCAAGACCGGACTCGATTATGGTGGTGGCCAGCAGGACATCATAGTCGCCACGGATGAAATCAAACATCACATTCTCTATCTCTGTGCCTTCCATCCGGCCATGAACTACGGCTATCCTCACATCAGGGCATATCCCTGATATGGTGGCTTTCACCTCCATTATGTTCTCAATCCGGTTGTTAATGAAGAAGACCTGGCCGTTACGGCTCACCTCATAGACGATTCCCTCACGTATGATCTCCTCATTGAAGCCGTGAAGCTCGGTGATGATGGGCATACGGTTTGGGGGAGGGGTGTTTATGACAGAGAGGTCACGAGCGCCCATGAGGGAGAACTGCAGCGTCCGCGGGATGGGGGTGGCTGTGAGGGTCAGAGTGTCAACCCCCGCCTTCAGCGTCTTCAGCCGTTCCTTCACTGCCACTCCGAAACGTTGCTCCTCATCAATGACCAGGAGACCCAGATCTTTGAACTTAACCTCTTTGCCTGTCAGCTTATGCGTTCCAACTATGATGTCAATCTCTCCGCCGGCGAGTTGTTTGAGTATCTTCTTCTGCTCTGCCGGCTTCCTGTGCCTGCTGATGTAATCAACCTTGCAGGGGAAGCTCTCAAGCCGTGACGAGAATGTTTTGTAATGTTGCAAGGCCAGTATGGTTGTGGGTACCAGCACGGCTGTCTGCTTGCCGTCGGTGGCAGCCTTGAAGGCTGCCCTGATGGCAATCTCGGTCTTGCCGAAGCCCACATCGCCGCAGATAAGCCTGTCCATCGGGGTTGACGACTCCATGTCTTCCTTTACGGCCATGGTGCTTGCAAGCTGGTCAGGAGTATCCTCCCAGATGAATGATGCTTCCAGCTCACGCTGCAGGTATGAGTCCGGCGAGTAGGCAAAACCGCCGGAGGCTTTTCGCTTTGCGTAGAGGATAATGAGATCCCTGGCAATATCCTTGACCTTTTTCTTGGTCGATTGCTTCATCTTTTGCCATGCACCGGTGCCCAGCTTGTTTATTCGCGGGGGAGTATCATCCCTGCCCTTGTATTTGGAGATGCGGTGCAGTGCATGAATGCCAACATAAAGAATATCATTATCCTTGAATACCAGCTTGATAGCTTCCTGCATCCTGCCGTTAACCTCAATTTTCTCCAGCCCTCCAAAGCGGCCTATGCCGTGGTCAGAATGAACCACATAATCGCCCGGATTGAGGTCGGTCAGCTGACGGACGGTCATGCTGTCACGGCGCGTGAAGAAGCCCCTGATGCGGAACTTGTGATACCGGTCAAAAATCTGGTGATCGGTGTAAACAGCTATCCGCAGGTCATGGTCAGTGAAACCCTGGTGCAGGTTGAGCAAAAGAGGGGTGTAATGCAATGATGGATCAGTCTCGGCAAAAATCTCTTTGAGACGCTGCTCCTGAATGTCACTCTCTGAGATGATGAAGTTGCGGTAGCCGTCCTGCGTATTGGCAACCAGTCGTGATGTGAGCAGTTCAAAATTCTTGTTGAATGCAGGCTGCGGTTCTGTGCGGAACTCAATGTTGACTGTTCCCGGATCCTGTCTTCCCCTGCCGAAGAAGATCCTGCGGTGACGTGAGCAGAGCTCCTCAAGGTGCCGGCCGGTTATGATTATATCCCGCCTGTCGGAGATCTCTCCCCTGGAACTGCGTGTTCTGGCCTGAGACCATATGCTGTCAGTCTTTTCAATGATATAGTCAAAGTTGTCACTCCAGATGATGGATGATGGGGGGATGAAGTCAATGAAACTGTCAGAGCTCTCCTGGAAGGCAAGCTCCTGTATGTCCGGTATAACCTGGATCTCATCGTAAAGCTGGAGTGAGAGCTGGTCGTCAGGATTGAATGACCGTATGGAGTCAACCTCTTCACCGAAGAAGTCAATGCGGTAGGGTTTGTCAGCAGAGTATGAGAACAGGTCGGCAATGCTGCCCCTGACCGAGTATTGCCCCGGTTCGTAGACGAAATCGGTCCGCCGGAAATTGTATTCACGGAGTACCTCTTCCAGAAATTCTATGGACACCCTGGCCCCCTTCTGAATAATTAAGGTGTTCTTCTTCAGGCTGCTCTTGCTGACCACCTTCTCCATGACCGACTCCGGGTAGGTTACAATGATGCACTTCCTCCTGCCTGAGCTGAGGAAGTTGAGCACCTCTGCCCTCAGTATTATGTTGGCGGGCTCAGTCTGGTCATACATCACTGACCGCTTGTAGGTGCCGGGGAAAAAGAAAATATTGTCATCACCAAGGAGTGATGTGAGATCATTGTAAAAATAGGCTGCGTCTTCTTTTTCAGGCAGCAGAACCACATGGGTGGTTGGTTGCTGTGACAGCGCCCCTGCCATGACCACCGCACGGGATGATCCTGTCAGGCCATGGATGGTTGCCGGCTCATCGGTGTCGGCGGCCAGCAGGGATTCCAGCCTGTTGAAAGAGGGGTGAGCCCTGTAAATGTCTCTGAAGAGGGTGCTGGCCATTGATTTTGTGTGAGTGTGCAAAATTAACAAAGCCTGCGGTCACAGCAAAGGGAAAGAGTGCTCAATAAGGGTATGGCAACAATTCCGCCTCTGTGAAGGGGATTTTCAGGGTAAGCGGCTGAAGGAGGGCCTTTTGTCAGCAGCACAGATTTACCAGCTTCCCTATCATATCAGGTGAGCCGCAATAGAAGGGAGTTCTTTGGTGCAGTGAATCCGGGGAGATTGACAGTATCCTCCGTGTACCGTCAGTGGCCACGCCTCCGGCCTGTTCAATGATGAAGCCTATCGGGTTGCATTCATATACCAGCCTGAGCTTCCCGGAGGGATAACTGCTTGAGGGAGGATAGAGGAAGATACCGCCTGTGAGGATATTGCGGTGCACGTCAGAGACCAGCGACCCTATATACCTGGAGATGTAGGGTCTGCCAGTTGAGGGGTCATTCTCCTGGCAGTACTTGATATATTTCTTAACCCCGTCCGGGAACTTGATATAGTTGCCCTCATTGATGGAGTAAATCCTTCCTCTCTCCGGCGTCTTCATATTGGGATGTGAAAGGCAGAACTCGCCGATGGTCGGATCAAGGGTGAAGCCGTTGACACCGTTGCCGGTGGTATAGACCAGCATGGTTGATGAACCGTAGATAACGTATCCTGCTGCCACCTGCCTGTTACCCTCCTGGAGAAAATCGACCAGGGTGGCTTCAGCGTCTCTGTCTGTTAACCTGCGGTAGATTGAAAAGACTGACCCTACCGATACGTTGACGTCAATATTGGATGAACCGTCAAGAGGATCCATGCAGACAACATACTTCCCCTTGCCGGCGAACTCGCCGGTAAAGATCACCTCATGCTGGTTCTCTTCAGAGGCCACGCCGGCACACTGGCCGGAGGATTTAAGTGCATCAATGAACACCTCATCGGCGTAACGGTCGAGCTTCTGCTGCTCTTCTCCCTGGGGATTTTCAGAACCGGCCTTGCCGAGGATCTCCACCAGTCCTGCCTTCCGTATCTTGGCGTTGACCATTTTGGCGGCGGTGCCTATATGGTGGAGCAGGCTGGAGAGCTCTCCCGTGGCATAGGGAAAATCTTTCTGTTTCCTGATGATGAAGTCATTCAGGCTGGTTATATCATAGCTTGGCATCGTGACAGATGTTTTGGTTATTAACTGCTTAATTAAGATCGGCCCTGAAGGCTGCCCTGTATGCATATACCTTCCCCAGGTTATTGTACAGCTCATATCCGAAGGTGACCGACTTGGTCATTTTTTCAACCCTGTTTTCACCGGGGTAATAATACCAGTCTTCCGTGAATGAGAGCTTTCCTATTTTAGAACGGTCATTCTTGAATTCTTCTTCGATCTTTCTTACCTCTGCAGGGGAGAGGACCTCGCCGCTGTGGTAATCATAGACTGTCATGGTTCCGTCATAGATACGGTTGAAGATATTATCAACCATTGCCTCGCCCTGATAACCTGCCACCTTCTCCGTATCCCACGGATCACCATCCGGATCAGGCCTGACTATGATCTCGGTAACGATGTCTGTTGCCACCAGCACCGCGCCGGCAGGAAGTTCGGCGGCAGGCGGCCGAGGGGAGAGGGTAGCGTTACCCGGTTCTGATCCGGTATCTGAATCTCTTTTGGTGCTTGCCCTTTCACCGCACGAGGCGGTCATGACGGCTATGATAATCAGCAATGCAGTCTTTTTCATTTGATTATCTGATATCTGTGTTTGTGGTATGATTGAACTTGTAAGAAAATGCCAATCATATACGTTTGTGAGTTTCTGCTCAAGCCGGTTTTATTCTGTTTCTCATTTCATCTTTTGAACCTGAGCATCTCCGCTGCACGGCGGCCTGTCAGACGGCCCTCCTCAAACACCGGAACGCCGTTGGCAATAGTTGTAATGACACTGCTGCGGAAGGTGGTCCCCTCCAGAGGCGACCACCCGCATTTGTACAGTATGTTCTCACTGCTGACTGTCCATGGAGCGGCAGGATCAACCAATACCATGTCAGCCTTCCAGCCCTCACGGATGAATCCGCGGTCAGTTATGCCGAAGATGAGTGCGGGATTATGGCACATTTTCCTGACCACCAGTTCGGGTGTGAGCTCTCCACGGTGGCATAGTTCCAGCATCATTACCAGTGAGTGCTGTATGGTGGGTCCGCCCGAGGGTGCCTTGAAGTATGGTGCGCTCTTCTCTTCCAGCGTGTGAGGGGCATGATCGGTGGCGATGATGTCTATCAAACCTTTACGGACAGCACTCACCAGCGCTTTTCTGTCAGCGGCACTGCGCACAGGAGGGTTCCATTTTATAAGGTTGCCTTTTGTTTCGTATGCAGTGTCGTCAAACCACAGGTGGTGCACACAAACCTCCCCGATGACCTGCTTGATAGCCGGATTGGCGCCTGCATCCGGCAACGCCGTCTCATCAGCCGTGGTCAGGTGGAGCAGGTGGAGCCTGGCGCCGGTGCGACGTGCAAGGTTGACGGCTGCGGTGGAGGATGAAAGGCACGCCTCGCGACTTCGGATGATCGGATGATAAGATGGACTGATGGAGTCACCGTACTCTTCACGGTAAGCTTCGGTGTTGGCCCTGATGATCTTTTCATCCTCGCAATGGCACGCAACCGGTATTTTTCCGAGGCGGAAGATCGACTCAAGTGTCTCATGATTGCTGACCAGCATATTACCTGTGGATGCTCCGAGGAAGAGCTTGAAGGCGGGGACCAGTTCAGGGTTTGCCCAGCGCAGTTCATCAAGGTTATGGTCAGTGGCACCGAGGTAAAATGAATAATTGATCACTGAGCGGCTGGCAGCAATGCTGTTCTTATTCTCCCACTCCCTGATGGTGATTGTCTGCGGCACGGTGTTCGGCATCTCCATGAAGGATGTTACCCCGCCGGCAGCGGCAGCGGCACTCTCACTTGCAATGTCTGCCTTGTGTGTCAGCCCCGGCTCACGAAAATGGACATGATCATCAATCACTCCAGGCAGCAGCCACAGACCTGAAGCTTCAATGATCCTTGTTCTTTCTTTAACCATAGGGGCCTTTCCGTGAGCAAAGATGCCTTCGATGCGGTCACCGGAGATGGCTATATCAGCCACTCTTCTGCTCTCTTCATTTATGAGCAGCGCATTACGAATAACTATTTTGTTTTCTGAATCTTCCGGCATATTGATCCGATCAAGCTGCAATCCTGCGCGGCTTCCTGAAGATACTGACTATTTTCATACGAACGACACCCCACATGGCTTCGCCGAAGATGCCGCCGGACATCTTTGATGTGCCGGCTTTCCTGTCGGTAAAGATGATTGGCACTTCCACAATCTTATACCCCAGCAGCCAGGCAGTGAATTTCATCTCTATCTGGAATCCATAACCGATGAGCCTTATATGACCGGGATTGATATTTTGCAGCACTTCGCGCCGGTAGCATTTGAATCCTGCCGTGGTATCCATGATCTTCATACCCGTGACCATCCTGACATACATGGAGGCGATATATGACATGAGTACACGGCCCATGGGCCAGTTCACCACATTGACCCCTGAGATGTATCTTGATCCGATGGCCAGATCAGCGCCGCCGTTCTCACATGCATCCCACAACCTGACAAGATCATCAGGGTTGTGTGAGAAGTCGGCATCCATCTCGCAGATAAACTTGTAGTCGCGCTGCAGTGCCCAGTCGAATCCTGCTATGTATGCGCGTCCAAGGCCCATTTTTCCTTCCCTCTCCATGAGGTGCAGGTTGGGAAATGACGGGATCATCTCCTTTACCAGTGAGGCGGTGCCGTCAGGTGAGTTATCGTCGATTACAAGTATGTCAAATGGTACCGGGAGCGCGGTGATAGCCCTTACGAGATCAGTGATGTTCTCCTTCTCGTTGTATGTGGGTACTATTACAAGGTTTGACATATGGATCCGCTGACAGTGCGAATTTAACCATTTTTCTTTCTTTGCTCCGTCATTTGGGCTATAACCTTGACCACGGCAAAATATTCTGAGCTGTCAGGGAAGAGACGGAGGATTTTCAAAGTAACAGTGCTTAAAATATTTTCAGAAAAATTTTGCTTGTTTGAGAGGAAGCATTACTTTTGTCACCCCAAATGATCCAAAATCACGGGGCGTTCTTTATAGTGTGCGCTTATCAGTCCCATAGCTCAGTTGGTTAGAGCGCTACACTGATAATGTAGAGGTCCCCAGTTCAACTCTGGGTGGGACTACAGGATTT